>CAZSHP010000023.1:0-24267 GCA_964606545.1 uncultured Sulfurovum sp.
AAATCTGTCAATATACTATTTTGTAGTAGTAGTGCTAATATGGTAACTATAATTAGTAATATCCCTGCTGAGGACTCTTTTTTTATAAAACTCTCTATTATTTTCATATTTTTGTATACCTTTGTTTATATTGCGTACTTATAACCAAAAGAGAATAGAAAAGTCAAGATATTTACCTCTATATTTTGATATATTTTTTATGGATTATAAAACCAAAATGAGTTCTTATTAATCTTTATGATAGAATTCCCACAACTATTTAGAACAAGGACATAACGGTGTTAAGCACAGTAAATATAGTACAGAGATATGGCAAAAGAGTACTTTTTGATAAAATAAGCATCACCTTAGATGGTGGTAAAAGATATGGATTAATTGGAGCAAATGGAGCAGGAAAATCTACATTTCTCAAGATACTCTCTGGTGAGATAGAGCCTACAGATGGAGATATTCAGATACAACCAGGGCTTAGGATGGGTGTTTTGAGCCAAGACCAGTATGCGTTTGAGGATTTTACTCTAATGGATGCTGTTTTATATGGAAACAAAAAGTTATATGATGCACAAAAAGAGAAAGAACACCTCTATATGACAGGTGATTTTGAGGATGAAAAAGTGAACGATAGATTGGGTGAGCTTGAGATGATTTGTGCCGATGAAGACCCAACTTATGAGTCAGATGTCAAGATAGAGAAGCTACTAGAGGCTTTAGGTTTTCCATCTTCTCAACATGGTGAGTTGATGTCATCCTTGACAGGTGGAGATAAGTTCAAAATCCTACTAGCACAGGTTCTTTTTCTTAAACCTGATATTCTGCTACTAGATGAGCCTACCAACAACCTCGATATTGAATCTATTGCATGGTTAGAGAGAGAGTTAAAACGACATGAGGGTACTATGATTGTAATCTCCCACGATAGACACTTTCTCAATAATGTAGTTACTCATATACTAGACCTTGATTTCCAAAATATCAGAGAGTTTACGGGTAACTATGATGATTGGTATATAGCAGCAAATCTAATAGCAAAACAGGCTCAAACCAACTATGCAAAAGCTAGTAAGGAGAAGGAGGAGCTAGAGAAGTTTATCGCTAGATTCTCAGCCAATGCCTCAAAAGCAAAACAGGCAACAAGTCGTCAAAAACAGTTAGAGAAGCTAAATGTCCAAGAGATTCAGCTATCATCAAGAAGAGACCCCTCTATTATGTTTAAACCACATAGAGATATAGGAAATGAGGTTCTATCTATTGAAAATCTTGCAAAATCTTATGATGGTGATGAGGTGTTTTCTGATATATCTTTTAAGGTAGAAAAGGGTGACAAGATAGCTCTTATCGGTGCTAATGGAGTAGGGAAAACAACTCTTTTAGATATAATTATGGAGAAGATAGCAAAAGATTCAGGCTCTTTTAACTGGGGTCAGACTATTACAACTACATATTTTCCTCAAAACACAACAGATATTGTAAAAGGTAGTGATAAGCTATATGAGTGGATACAGGGGTTTGACCCAAAATGGCATATAGATGAGATTAGAAAATGTCTAGGGCGAATGTTATTTTCAGGTGAGGAGCAGAGCAAAGCTGTTGGTGACTGTTCAGGTGGAGAGAAACACCGTATTATGTTATCAAAGATGATGATGGATAGTGCAAACTTCTTGGTACTTGATGAGCCAAACAACCACTTGGATTTAGAAGCAATTGTAGCTTTGGGTGAGGCGTTGCATAACTATCAAGGTGGAGTGATTTGTGTTTCACACGACAGAGAGTTGATTGATGCTTTTGCTAATCGTATTATTAAGATTAATGATGATGGGTCGATTATTGATTTTGAGGGGGATTATGAGGCTTTTGTTGCAGAGCATGGGTAGAAGAGTAATCTCTTCTACTCTCTTTTAGCATAAAACTCCTCTTTGAATCTATCAAATCTCTTCTCCACTATCGAGTGACGAATCTCTTTCATTAGATTTAGATAGTAGTATAGATTATGGATTGTTCCTAGTCTATAGTAGGTAATCTCTTTAGCACGGAATAGGTGAGATAGATATGCCCTAGAGTAGGTTTTACAGACCATACAGCCACACTCTGGGTCTATTGGTCGGTTATCCTCTTTGAATCTTGCTGCTTTTATGTTTATCTTGCCATAAGATGTAAATAGAGTACCATTTCTAGCATTTCTTGTAGGCATTACACAATCAAACATATCAACTCCTCTTGATACATTCTCTACTAAATCCTCTGGAGTTCCTACTCCCATTAGGTATCTAGGTTTATTCTCTGGCATGAATTGTGTTGTCCACTCTACTGTATCGTACATATCTTTGTTACTCTCTCCGACAGATAAACCACCAATAGCAAAACCATCATAATCTAAAGCACAAAGCTCTTTTGCTGATTTCTCTCTAAATGCTCTGTCTGTTCCACCTTGGATTATTGCAAAGATACTCTGTGTTAGTGCTTTTCCAAGTTTTTGATTTGCTCTGTGATACTCTATCGACTCCTTCGCCCATCTAGTAGTTCTCTCTATACTCTCTTTGATTCTCTCTTGAGTAGCAGGTAGAGCGACTAGGTCATCTAGTATCATCATAATATCTGAACCTAGATTGTATTGAATATCTATCACTTTTTTGGGTGTAAAGTAGTGTTTGCTACCATTTATATGGCTTCTAAATGTGATACCTCCCTCGTCTATTTTGACATTATCTGAGAGTGAAAAGGCCTGAAAGCCTCCACTATCAGTCAAAAAACTTTTAGAAAACTTAGTAAATTCTCTCAGTTTGCCCATTTTGTTAATGGTCTCATCACCTGGTCTTAGGTATAGGTGATAGGTATTTCCCAAAATAATATTTGGTTTTATGAATGTTTTTAAATCTGTTGCATCTAGTGCTTTTACTGCTCCTACAGTGCCTACTGGCATAAAAACTGGTGTCTGTATAGCAGAGTGAGCAGTTTTTAAAGTACCTGCTCTAGCTTTTCCGTCTACTTTGTCTATTCTGAAGTCCATTGTCTTTTATTTATCCTTGATTATTTAGATAAGTATTATACCTAAAAAAAATATAATATTTTTTAAGTATCGAAAAAGAGCTATAGATGTTATTTTTTGTAGAAGAGCATGGGTTTAGGGGTGCTGATTAAGTAAAGTTAAGATAGAATTGTCGGAAAAAAATACTAGGCTTAAATAACTATGATTGTCCCAATTCACTTAGAAAATAGTAGTACTATAGAGTATGATGTTACTATAGATAAACTACCTAAACTCTCTTTTGATACCAAAGTAGCTATTGTTACAAACCCTACTATCTCGGCACTTCATCTCGATAGACTCCTCTCTCAGATTGATTGCAAAGATTTGAGTGTTGTAACTATTCCAGATGGAGAGAAGTACAAAAATCTCGAAACAATAGTAGATATACTTGACGAACTCTTTATAAGAAAATTAGATAGGAAATCTCAGCTTATAGCATTTGGTGGGGGTGTAATAGGTGATATGACTGGTTTTACAGCTAGTCTTTATCAGAGAGGCATCGCTTTTACACAGATTCCAACAACGCTACTTTCTCAGGTTGATGCCTCTGTAGGTGGCAAAACAGGAGTCAACAATAGATTTGGAAAAAATCTAATAGGTGCATTTTATCAACCAAAAGCAGTCTATATAGATATTGATTTTTTAGATACCCTACCAAAAAGGGAGTTTTGTGCAGGTGTGGCCGAGATTATCAAGATGGCTGTTATGTTTGATTCTGACTATTTTGACTATTTGGAGTCAGCTGACTTGTCTGATACGGCTACTTTGGAGAGAGTGATAGGTCGCTCTGTAGAGTTAAAGGCGTGGGTAGTCAATCAGGATGAGAAGGAGGCAGGAATTCGTGCTGTGCTTAACTATGGTCACACTTTTGCTCATGTAATAGAAAATGAGACAGAGTACAAAGAGTATCTACATGGAGAGGCAGTATCTATAGGTATAGTTATGGTAAATAGATTAGCTCATAGATTGGGATTAATAAGTCTTGAGCAGATGGATAGAGTAGAGGCTCTATTGATAAAACACTCTTTGCCAGTTGATTATAAGATAGAGAATATTGATATTTTTTATAATAAGTTTTTTTTGGATAAAAAGAGTGCAAATAGTAAGATAAAATTTATTTTGCCAAATGGGATTGGCTCTTTTGAAGTTAGAGATGATATTGATGCAGATATTGTAAAGAGTATATTGATATGAAGCAACTCTTTTTTATTTTACTACTAGTAACTCAGACTCTATTAGCTGATTTAAATATTACTAATAGAGTTTCTAAGATAATATCTGAATTAGGTAATTCATCTATAGTAAATAGTGAAACCTCAGATGAGAAGAAAAAAGTTAAAATTGATATTAAAAAAAGAGAAGAGAACTTAGCACAAAAGAGAAGAGTTGAGGAGTTCAACCGTAAAAGAGACAATTTTATGAAAGATTTGGAGGCTATTAATATTTATCTTAAAAAACATAGTCTTTGGTCAAATATCTACTCTAATTCAGAGACATATAAGGATTTGGAGTTTAAGCTTACTAGCTTAGAGAGTAGAATAGATAGTCTTAAGAGTAAACGGAGATTGACAGAAAAAGAGAAAAAAGCACTAAAAAAGTATGAAGATGACTATAAAACGACTAATGGAAAAATCATACAGCTTGAGGATTACAAAGATAATCCATTTAAAAAACTTCTAACACCAAATGAGATAGGAGAGAAACCTGAAATCAAGAGTCCACTAGATATTATATCTGCTATCTCCTTTCAGAAACATCTTAGAGCTGTGGAGGAGGATTATAATGAGAGATTTTTGGGACTAAGTGAGATAGTAACTAAACTTTATAATAAAAATACTATTTTGATGAAACTAGCTGAGTTGAATAGTGATATGAATATCTCAAATAGTAGTTATACCAAAGAGATTGAGTCTGTATCTAAAAAGATTAATACATATAATGGAAATCTTGAAATCTTAAAAACTACTCAGAGTGCATTGGTAAAAGATATATCTGATTTAAAAATTGATATAAAAAACTCTATAAAGAGAGAGGCTGAAAAAGGTATTGTTATTGGCTCTACTATCATATTTTTACTATTGATTCTCTTTTTTATTAAATATCTAGTTAGAAAATACATGTCTGAAAATGAGCTGTTTTATACAACAAACAAAGCACTTAATTTTCTATTTATTACTATAGTATTTTTTATTCTTCTATTTGCTTATTTGGAGAATGTTGACCACTTGGTTAGTATCTTAGGTTTTGCATCAGCAGGTATTGCTATTGCTCTAAAAGATTGGTTTATGAGTATGATGGGTTGGGTTGTGATTATATTTTCAGGCTCTATTCATGTCGGAGATAGAATTAAAGTGACAAGGGATGGCAATCAGTATGTAGGAGATGTTGTGGATATATCTATACTTCGAATGACTCTACATGAAGATGTAACCTTAACAACAGAGAGTTTAAATAGAAGAGCAGGTAGGGTTATATTTGTGCCAAATAACTATATATTTACAGATATGATTGCCAACTACTCTCACTCTGGTCTAAAGACTGTTTGGGATGGTATTGATTTTATGATAACATTTGATTCAGATGTAGTAAAAGCACAAAGTATCGCCAAAGAGGTTAGCAGAAAATACTCCAAAGGCTACACCGATATGACTAGAAAGCAACTTAACAAGATGAGAAGTAAATATAGTATGAGAAATACATCTGTTGAACCCAGAATTTTTGCATTTTGGGATGAGCATGGGGTTCGTATCTCTGTTTGGTATCTAACTAATGCTTATGCAACTTTGACTCTAAGGAGTACCATATCTATGGAGATACTATCTCGAATTAGAGAAGAGGATAGAATCTCTGTTGCATTCCCAAGTCAATCTATATATCTAAACAAAGTAGCACCAAAAGAGCTTCGCTCTAAGAGTGAAATATTTAAAGAGAAATTTAATGAAGAACATGGAAACAGACCCAAATCGAGATATAAACCTGATGATTGGGGACTCTATTAGAGATGAAAAAAGTCTATTTTAAGACATTTGGGTGTCGAACAAATCAGTTTGATACACAGGTTATGATGTCAAAGCTCAAAGATTTTGAGTTGACCACTTTGGAGAGTGAGGCAGATGTGATTATGGTAAACTCATGTACTGTGACAAATGGTGCAGACTCCTCTGTTCGAGCCTATATCAATAGTATAAATCGTAAAAATCCTAATGCAAAAGTGGTATTGGCAGGTTGTGGCTCTCACTCCAAAGGTGAATCTCTATTTGAATCAAAAAAAGTTTTTGGAGTTATGGGACACTCCGAAAAAGAGAATATAAACACTATTTTAAAAAGAGAGAAACCCTTTTATGAGATTGGTGATTTAAACCATATAGACTCTACTATTGTAGAGAATTTTATAGGAAAGAGTCGGGCATTTATCAAGATTCAGGAGGGGTGTGATTTTAACTGTTCATACTGTATTATCCCCTCTGTTAGAGGTGGGGCTAGAAGTCATAAAGAGGAGGATATACTAAGACAGGTAGAGAAGTTGGCATCTAATGGATTTGGAGAGTTTATTTTGACAGGAACAAATGTAGGTAGTTATGGAAGAGATAGAGGCTTATCTATGGCAAAACTACTTAAAAAAATCTCATATATTCGTGGAGTTCGTAGAGTTCGTATAGGTAGCCTAGAGCCTATACAGATAGATGATGAGTTCAAAGAGTTACTAAGAGAGCCTTGGATGGCTAGACATCTACATATTGCTCTGCAACACACAAGTGATAAGATGCTTAGACTTATGAATAGGAGGAATGATTTTAGTTCAGATAGAGAGCTTTTGGAGGAGTTAGCTAGTTATGATTATGCTCTAGGTACGGACTATATAGTTGGTCACCCTGGAGAGGATGAGGTCTCTTGGAGAGAGGCTATAGGCAGGGTAGAGATGCTACCCCTAACTCATATACATGCTTTTACCTACTCCAAAAGAGATGGTACAGCATCTATAAATATGAGAGAAGAGATAAGAGGAAATATTGCAAAAGAGAGACGAAAAGAGTTGACTTCATTGATAAAAGAGAAAAATATTAGGTTTAGAGAGAGCCACAATAAAAATTTAGATACACTTTTGGAGAGTGGCAAAGATAGTATATATAAAGGTTATGACCAGTATTTTAATAGAGTAGAGGTTAGGAGTTCTGATGATTTATCAGGTAACTGGGTATCATTAGATAGTGTAGTAGTCCAAGGAGATAAAAATGTGGCAATCTTCTAGTAGTAAAAATTTTAAAATTATTATTATAGCCCTTTTGGCAGTTGGTGGTATATTGCTCTTTTCTATATTGAGAGATAATTCAGAGATTATAAATAAGAGAGCAGCTATAGAGATTATAGAGAATCAAAAAATAGAAAAAGCAGTTGTAGCTGAACCATATATATATATACATACAGAGGATAAGATATACAAAGTAGCAAAAGAGGCTATAGATATAGATAAGCTTTTTGATAAAACTTTGGTAGAGTATGAGGAGGAGTCAACAGATATTATAGATATTTTGCTTCTTGTAGTTATGATAGGATTTACACTATATATAGTCTCTATGATGAAGGAGAATAGAGATAGACAAGAGAGTCTATTTGAGGAGCATAGAGAGGATACAAACTCTGCTATACCCCAAGAGAACATACTTCCTCAACTATCCAGAGTAAATTTTTCTGATGTAGCAGGGATTGATGATGTCAAAGAGGAGCTAGAGGAGATTATTGATTTTTTGAGAAATCCTAGCAGATACAAAAGTTTTGATATTCGTCTACCTAAAGGGATACTACTAGTAGGCCCTCCAGGGGTTGGAAAGACTCTGATAGCCAAAGCAGTAGCAGGAGAGGCAGATGTGCCATTTTTTTATCAGAGTGCTTCATCTTTTGTTCAGATATATGTAGGCATGGGTGCAAAAAGGGTAAGTGAACTATTTAACAAAGCTAAACAGATGGCTCCTAGTATAATATTTATAGATGAGCTAGACGCTGTGGGTAAAAGCCGTGGTGGTATGAGCAATGATGAGAGAGAGTCTACACTAAATCAACTTCTAACAGAGATGGATGGTTTTGAGGAGAGTTCAGGTGTTATGGTTATAGCAGCAACAAATAAAATAGAGGTGTTAGATGATGCACTATTAAGGGCAGGGCGTTTTGATAGACGAGTACATATCTCTCTGCCTGATTTCAAAGAGAGGGTAAGTACGCTAGAGTTGTATCTAAAAGAGAAAAATAATAGTGTAGATATAGAGTCTATAGCCAAAAGAACTATAGGTTTTAACTCTGCTGCTTTGGCTACTTTGGTTAATGAAGCGGCACTATATGCTCTTAGAAAAGAGAAGATGAGTATAGATAACTCTGATATAGAGGCTGTAAAAGAGAAGGTTCTGCTCGGTAAACACAAAATAAAAACATTTTCTGTAGAGGAGCAAAAGATTCAAGCACTATACCAATCAGCCAAAGCAGTAACAGCTACATGGTTAGAGGTGGAGTATGAGAAGATAGGTCTAGTCTCCTCATCTTTTATCCCTCACCACAATGAGATACTATCCAAAACAGCACTTGAAAATAAGCTAAAAGTTCTATTATCAGGTAGAATAATTACCCAAGAGGTCTATGGTGAACTATTTACCAATGCAAAAGAGGATATACACAAAGCCAAACTTTTAAGTCAACAGATTATAGAGGAGTTTGCAATGTCTGATGAGTACTTTTCTACCCATATACATATAGAGAGTCTACTTCAAAATGCTACTTCAGAAGTCAAATCTCTTCTATCTAAATTGAGAATAGTTGTTGATGAGGTTAGGGATTATCTCTTGAAAAATGAGTCTATAACGCCTATTGAGACAAAGAGAATATTAGATGATATATTTTAATGGTTTTGCCCTAAAGGGTGAGGAGAAGTTTTTTTCAGAGTACACTATAGAGAGCGACTTCTGTGTGGTTGGTTTCTCCTATGGTGCTCAAAAGGCATTTGAGTATGTATATAGTGGTTCTAGTCGTGTAGATAGGCTTATATTACTATCTCCTGCTTTTTTTCAGAATCATAGAAAATCTTTTATTAGAACACAGCTTAGATACTTCAAAGCTGACCAAGAGAGTTATACCAAGCAGTTTTTGAAAAATATCTCATATCCATCAGATATAGACCTAGATAGGTATGTGGTGGGTGGAACTCATGCAGAGCTAGAGTCTCTGCTATCTTATGTGTGGGATAGAGAGAGAATTTTGGAGCTTGTAGCAAGAGGGGTTACTATAGAGGTATTTATAGGAGAAGAGGACAAGATTGTAGATAGTGCCAAAAGTTTTGAGTTTTTTTCTGATATTGTTACTACATATCTTTTTAAAAATATAGGTCATATTCTATTGCCTCTTTTATAATAGTTATTTTATAAATTCACAATTCTCTTTTAGATAACTCTCACTGATAGAGTTACAAAATGCACTCTCTTTGGTAGAGACCTCTTCTCTATTTAGCTCTCTATCTCCCCATTTATTATAAACTTTTTTGGGTATATCTGTCTTTGAATCTTCATTACTATTAGAATTATCCAGTGAGATGAGTTTGCTATAACACTCTTTGCATATATCTTTGGTTAGAGGAGAGCTTTGAGTAGATGAGTCTATATTTTTATGTTTTGCTTTTGTAGTGCTACAGCCAGTTATTAGGGCTAAGAGTCCTAATATAAGTAATATTTTTTTCATAAATTATCCTTTTTTGTTTAGATAGCTCTATTTGAGAGCTATCTGTTTGCTACTTGGGTTTAACAAGTCATCTGATTTTGCAGATTTGATATAGTACTTTTCTAATATCCTCTGCTGTTTTGCTAAGACCTCTTTTCTATCTAGTACCATTTGAAAGTGGTCTTTGTCCTCTAGTACAATAAATTTTTCTTTGCTATGCTCAATAATATGTACAAACTCTTTGAAATTTTTGAAGCTTTTACCATTAACGGTCTCTACAACATCTATTGTTTTATCATCATAGCCTTTTGTTAGAGATGATGAGAGTACACGAGTTAGTAGAACTAATTCTTCTCTTTTCTCATTAGGATATTCAGAGTCGTATTTTGATAAAAGTTGAGAGTAGTATCCATTTTCACTTTCTGTTGCAGGCATAAAAACAAAACCACCATATATAAAATAGGTCGGACGACTCTCGTGTTTTCTTTCTTTGACAAGAGATAACTCATTTGGTTTTTTATCAAGTTTTATAGATACTTTTTTCTCTTTGGAATTTCTCAATATTGTGAGTTCAACACTATCTCCCATTTGATGTTTATTTAGTGCGTATCTAAAATTTGTATACTCTTTGTCTCTAAACTCTACTTTTTGGTTGGAAAATATTTTGTAACCATCTATAGCTGTTAGAATATCACCTGTTTTTAATATTTTATCTACAGGTGAATTTGGAATTGTTTTGTTTATTAAGATACCATATTTTTGCCCCTCTATTCCATACATTCTTTTCATTACAGGACTATCTAATGATTGCATTTTTATTCCTAAAAATGGATAGCCATCACATCTGCCATCTTTCATATCCTCAAGATAGTGATTGATTACTGATGGAGGAATTATATAACCCATATTTTCAGCATAAGGTCTACTTTGCATAACCAATCCTACAACTTTATCATCCGAGATAGCAGGACCTCCAGAGTTACCTCCATTAATAGCCGCATCTATCTGAATCGAAAGTAAAAGCTTATTACTATGCACATAGTTATTGTGTTCTATCCGAGATATGACACCTTTGGTGATACTCAATGTCTCTCCTCCTGATGGAAATCCATAAACTGTGACCTCTTTTTGTAGCTCAGGAAGTTCTCCAAACTCTAAACTCTTTGTCCCTTCAAAAAATGATTTGTCTTTGATTGTTATAAGTGCTAGGTCTGCTTCGTGATTGATGCTCAATACATCTGCCTCATATCTTTTGACTCCTCCATTTTTTAGTACCTCGATAAATGTAGAATCACTAACTACATGAGCATTGGTTAATATGCGTTGACCATCGATAATACAGCCTGAACCTGAAAATTTATTTATATGAGAAGCCCAAGGTTCATATAAATCTGACTCGTTAGCTACTGTGAAAATTTTGACAATGGAACTTTTAATCATATTATTTGTGATACTCTTATCTATTATCTCACTCTTTTTCCCCTCTACTATCTTTGTTGTATCAGCTCCATGAACTACAGTAAATAACATACTTGCCAAGAGTAATTTACTAAATTTTATCATCTGTTTATCCTTCTATTTTTTGATAATTAAATGATAAGATATGTTTTTTGGACTTTTTGGACTATGATGCTATAATGGATAGATAATTTAAAAAGAGATTTATTGATTTATCGGTTTTATATTCAGTGCAAATATCTGTTTTTGATTGGAGTTGAGAGTGTGTTGATTTACAATAAAAGAGAACTTTCTTCTTTGTTTAAATCTATTATATGATTTATCATATAGAGAGACAACTTCTTCTATTTTTATAGTAATATTATTTAGAATTTGGATAGCTTTTTCTATATTTTTATCAGAATTTGCATTTTTTAGTGTTGAGAGTTCATATTTCCAAAGTTTTTGGATTTCTGCCAATTTAGATTTAATCTTTGGAATATTTGTACCTCTTAAATTTAAACTCTTATCACCATTAAGTAATCCTAGAAGAATCTTTGTAAATTTTTTATAAGCTACCATATTAAGATGATTTGTTTTTAAAGCTTCATCTATCTCCAATATTAGTTGTTGTTGTTTTTTAGCAAAATTCATATCATTTAAAAGTTTATAACGACTACTTATTTGATAATTATTTGAGTTGGAGGCGAGTATAGAGGATGTTCCCAAAATTAAAGTTATAGCTACTATTTTTATTGAAATTTTCATAATTATTTTCCCTTTTGTTATCTATTTCAGATGTAATAATAATATAAGAGTTGGTCTTAATTATGAAATTTTAGATAAAATTATTCTTTATAGAATGGGTTGTGACCATTTGAGTCTATCATGAAAATCAGGAGTATTATCCCGTCTATTTATAGAGTAAAAATTTCGCTTTCCATCTCTATCCAATAGGATAACGCATATATTTATCTCTAGCTCTTTTTCCAAAATATTTTTTTGCATAGTAGTCTCAAATGATAGTCTATATTGGCTCTTAGTACTATAGGTTATAATTTTGGGAGTTGAGAATATAGTAGACTCCTTCATATTCTCTTTGTACTCTGTAAAATGGTAGCTGTTCCATTTTGTTGATGGTGAGGTGTTTATCTCCCAATACTCTTTTTGGTCTCTATTTGAGATAAATAGCTCAAAGCAAGTATCTAGCCATAATCTATTGGCTCTTTGCTGTTCTGTTTTTTGTGGGAAGTTATATTTTGATATATCTCCCTCTATTTGATAGTTGAGTTTGAGTTGAGACTCTTGAGACTCTATGGTTGTTGTGATAATGGTGTTATTATCACAGTATTTATGATTTTTGAGTATAAAAAGCATTAAAACTACTCTCTAAACTGATAATAGTCATCAGGATTATATAAAAAGTATGCATCAGAAGGGGATAATCGAGGTAGATATACTACGGCTCTTCCTTTTTTATCAATAGTCTCTTTGAAGTTTAATAGGCTTAATATACTAAGCTTCTCCTCTTCTTTATTTTTTGGTTCTTCCAAAATAGATGTATCAACAATGGTATCTACTATATGAGTCACCCAGTTTAGTTTTTGAGCATTGATTGCTAACTCTTGCCAATCTCCATCTGTAGAGTGTTTGTACATCTCTGCTTTGAATTCATCCAAAGTAATTCCCATCTTGGCTGCTGTAGCTCCTCCAAACTCAATCCACCACTCCTCTAGGTGCTTGTAGTTCTCTTGCTGTTTGGATAGATTTCCATATGAACGACTACTTGGTTGATGATGTAGTATAGTGGCATGAGCATAAGCGTATGATTTATCTGCTAATGTGACAATAATTGCCGCCATAGAGGCCGCGTAGCTCTTTAATACAACATAGATAGGAGCTTTGCTTCCCTTCATAGCTTTTAGGATAAGATACCCTGCCATAGCTGAACCTCCAGGGGATTTATCAATAACTATAAAAATAGGTTTTTTGCTATCTTTGTTATTGAAATAGTTGATTTTTTCGCTAATTTCTACAGCAGTAGCCTCTCTTATAGTTCCATTTATAGAGACTCTTCTATCTGAAATCACCAGAGAGTTTTCCTCTGTTAGTGGGTTGTCTAGGTATACAGGTTTTGTGTTAACATATTTATCTCTTTTTCTTGTAGTCTCTAAAACCTCTATTTCCGATTGAAGTTTGCTGATTTCTAGCTCCCATTTAGCTTTTTTTGTCTCCATTTGATTAGTAATTTTCTCATTTTTTAATGATTCTACTTTTGAAATATACTCTAACTCCTGAATTTTTGCCTCCTGTTTTACCTTTTCTTCATATCTTCTATTTTTTGAGGCTAACTCTTTTAGCTCAAACTCTTCACTCAAAAGCTCTTTTTCCCATTTCAACTTCTGAAGTTTTGATAGCAAAATGGAGTGTTTGCTTTTTAAATTTTCCTCTATAAGCGTATTTTTTAGTGAGATTTTTTTCTCCTTTAACTCCAACGCCTTAGTCTCAGGGTCTTCTATATTCTCATCTACTTTCTCACTTTTGATACTACTGTTATTTTCATCTATGTTTACATTTGCATTTAGTGTGCTTAATAGTAGTAGTGTAACTAAACTTAATTTATAATTCATTGATATACCCTTTTTTTTGTTTATGTTTATAACTATATCTTAAAAAAAATATTAGAGTAAGAGGTTGTTTTTTCTATATATTTTAACTTTTAGGAATATTAAATTGTTTATTAATGAAATTTAAATGAATTTTTAATAGGAGAGTAGAAATTTTAGGAAATTGAGGTGAAATTTCTGATGTTGAAGAGTTTTGCATTTTTTTTGGAAATTTAATAGAGTGCTACGATTTTAAACATTTATGTTAAAATTCCAAAAAATCAAAAAGAGGTAAAAGATGATAATAGATACCCACTGTCATTTAGACGATGAGAGATATATGGATGATGTCGATGAGGTAATCAACAGAGCAAAAGAGCAGGGCGTTGAGAGGTTTATAATCCCAGGGGCTGATGCAGATACACTCCAAAGAGCAGTAGATTTATCGGAGCAGTATGATGAGGTATATTTTGCTGTGGGGATTCACCCATATCATGCCAAGGAGTATAATAAATCCTATTTGGAGAAGTTTGTAAAGCATCCAAAGTGTGTGGCTATTGGTGAGTGTGGATTGGACTACTACCGTCTGCCTGATAGTGAGGAGGAGATAGTGGCTGAGAAGAGGCTTCAAAAAGAGGTTTTTATAGAGCATATTGAGTGGGCAAAGGAGTTAGAACTTCCTCTTATCGTCCATATACGAGACTCTTCTGCTGACTGTTTAGAGATATTAGAGGAGTATGCAGGAGAGCAGGGTGGAGTGCTTCACTGTTATAATGCTGATGAGTTGCTTTTGAGACTATCTGATAGAGGGTTCTATTATGGGATTGGTGGGGTTCTTACCTTTAAAAATGCTAGAAAGCTTGTAAATGTCTATCCCAAGATTCCTATTGATAGATTGATGGTTGAGACGGATGCTCCATATCTGACACCACATCCATATCGTGGTAAGAGAAATGAACCATCATACTGTAGATTGATTGCTTCTAAGATGGTAGAGTTATCAGAGATAGAGGGGAGAGATTTGGAGGATATAACTACTAAAAATGCTAAAAAACTCTTTTTTAAGATAGTATAAATCTATGATAAGTAGTTTGTTTGTATCTATTTTTTAACATTTTAAAACATTAAGAGTTGACATAAATTATATAATTCTTTAAAATAAAATTACTTATTTACTTTAAGGTTTATTTTAAGTTTATATTCTATATAATATTTAAAATAAATTTAAAGGATTAGATTTGAGAATTTATAAAATTTTAATACTATCTATACTCCTAACTCTATCACTTCATGCCAATATAACACAAGATTTTCCAAGCTATCAGTATGTTTTCAATGAGCTTGGTGTGGATGAGAGTTATATATATGATAGGGATTTTCAAAATTTTGTCTATCAAAACAGACAAAAATACACGAGAAGGTTTAAAGATGCAGTAAATAGAGGAGCATTGGTTATACCAACCATGAGAGAGTTAATGTATCAGATGGATATATCACCACTATTTATCTACCTCTCTATGGTTGAGTCTGCTTTTAAGACAACAGCAAAATCAACCTCTGCTGCTGGTGGGCTTTGGCAGTTTATGCCAACAGCAGGGAGAGAGCAGCATCTTAGGATAGATAGTGTTATAGATGAGAGATATGACCCTATCAAATCAACTAGAGCTGCTGTTGATTATCTATATAAGATTCGAGGTGGATTAGATAAATGGTATCTAGCAGCTATGGCATACAACTGTGGACAGGGGTGTGTGCAGAGAGCTGTAGAAAAAGCAAGAACAAAACATCTATCAACGCTTCTTGACCCAAGAAGAGAGTATCTTCGTGCAGAGACTAGAAAATATATCAAAAAGATACTTCTTTTTGCACTTATAGGTGAAAACTACCTTTTTAAACAGAATGATAATTTGGGTGCAATGATATATAGATTTGATAATGATAGGATAACTTCAGTTAGACTTAACAGTAGAGAGAAGTTAAATCAGATTGCATCTCGATTACATCTAAATTACTCCACTTTGAAGAGTATAAATATGCACCTAAAGCAGGATTTTATACCACAGAATAGCAATGCCATGTTAAATATACCAACATCAAGATTGACTATATTTAATAAGATATATGGTGGTCAACGAAGAGCATATAGTAGATATTAGAGAGGGTTGGATTATGAATAAGAGATATATAGTTGGATTATTAATATTAACAGCCATTTTTCTAAGTGGATGCGTTACGAAAAAGACCATAGAGACTAGAATTTATAGTAGACATGTACCAAAACATACTACACATATAGATAGAGTTGAAGTAGATAGACCTAAAAAGGTTAAACTCAAAAGAGTTACTTATGGTAAAGCTAGTTGGTATGGTAAAAATCTTGATGGTAAAAAGACAGCAAGTGGGGAGATATTTAGTAGCAATAAGAGAACAGCAGCACATAGAACACTACCATTTAACACAATGGTAAAAGTGACCGATATGGTAAGTAATAGAAGTGAAATTGTGAGGATTAATGATAGAGGTCCCTTTGGAGTTAATAGAATTATAGATTTGTCTTTTATTAGTGCAAAAAAATTGGGATTGGTTAAAAGAGGAGTAACTGATGTCAGGCTTGAGATAGTTGGTTCTAATGGTAAAGTAGATAAGTGTTTATTATCTCTTCCTACCTCTAATAAATCTTGTGTAGGAGATAATTGCAAGGCTACAATTCTAAGAGAAGATAGAGTTGTTAATAGAGTCTCTTCATGGGCAGAGACCACTAGTATAGAGCCGACAACCATAGAGTCAGTATATGAGGAGGAGAGTGTAGTTCACTCTTTGGATGATGTTTATAGCTCTAGTCATAGTATTGATGTGGTAGAGAGTGACTCATATATATCAAGTTCTGTAGCAGATAGCCTCCCAAAGATAGATAGTTACTCTAAAAAGGTATCTATTCAGGTTGGTGCATTTAGAAAATATAGTGGTGCAGAGGTCTATCTCCAACGGTATAGTATGTTAAATAGTCAATATAAGGCTATTATAAAAAGTGGAGATAAAGATGCAAAACCTATCTATAAAGTTCAGATAGAGGGGTTCGAAACTGAGTCAGAAGCGAGAAGATTTATCTCAAAATATAAACATACTTTAAATGGGGCATTTTTAGTAAGAAGGTAGATTTTTGCTTAAAGATAATTTAGATATACTCCTAAAAATTAAATAAAAAGGGGCATGGTGTTATCAAAATTAATAATTAAGTTTGCATTTTACTTGGATGGCTCTAATAAATATCAAAAGAGTAAGAGACTTCTATATAATTTGCTACAAAATTCTGACTATCCATATAAAAGGTATCTTGATGTTTTGATGATATTTCTTATTCTCACTTCTGTTGCTATCCTCATTTATGATGTTCGTAATCCAATGTCTACATGGATGGATATTTATGATATGTATTTAGTAACATTTCTATTTTTGATTGAGTATCTTTTGCGTTTTTGGGTTTATAATGATTTTCATAAAGCTATAGTCCAAGAGTATAATCAGAGTAGATTTTTGGGAAAAAAATTTACTGTTTGGATTCCTCTAAAAAAAATTTTAAAAGGTAAACTAGAGTATATTATCTCATTGACAGCTATTGTTGACCTTTTGGCTATACTCCCCGCATATAGACCACTTAGAATACTTCGTATTTTTGTACTTTTTAGAGTATTTAAACTTCTTAGATATACCAAAAGTATCAAACAGTTTGTAGAGGTTTTGGCAGATAAGAAGTTTGAGCTGTTTACTCTCCTTTTACTTTTGGTTTTTATTGTTTTGACAGCAGGTATAGCTCTTTATGTATTTGAAGATAAGCAGAATGAGAATATTGTTACACTTTTTGATGCTTTTTATTGGGCATTAGTTACTATCTCCTCTGTGGGGTATGGGGATATATCTCCTGTGACACAAGAGGGTAGAGCAATCTCTATGCTTATTATTTTGAGTGGAATTGGGATGATAGCTTTTGTAACATCTGTAATAGTCTCTGCTTTTTCAGAGAAACTAGATGAGTTAAAAGAGAACCGAATAGTAGATAATATCAATAAACAGGATGAGTTTATTATTATCTGTGGATATGGACAGATGGCAAAGGTATTTTTGGCTCAAGAGCAAGAGATAAGTTGTGACTATATTATCATAGAAAAAGATAGAAAAAAGATTGAAGTAGCAATAAAGAATGGTCATAATATAATTTATGGAGATGCAAGTAAATATGAGGTTTTTAATAGATTTAATGTAAATCGTTCAAATATTACTCTTTTGTGTTTGACAAATAGTGATATAGAAAATATCTATATTACTCTTAATGCAAAGAGTATTTTTAAAAATATTAGAGTCGTAGCAAGAGCCACAGAGGCGAGTATGGAGAAGAAGTTTAAACTTGCAGGAGTTGACCATGTGTTAATTCCCAATAAAGTAACTAGTGTAATGTTACTTACCTCTATTAATCAACCTGTAGTATATAATGGAATACATTCTATTCTAATGGGACAAGATGCAGCTCATGTAGATGAGTTTAGAGTGACAAAGAGAAGTCTACTTATTGGAAAAGAGGTGGGAGAGATTGATTTTAAATCATTCAAGATTCTTCTTATTGGTATAGAGAGAGATCCCTATCGTGAGTTTATCTTTAATCCTAAAATTGATAAAGTTATAGAAGAGGGAGATACTTTGGTAATGATGGGGCAAAAGATTAGCATAGAGTATTTTAAGGAGAGTTCAATATGAAAAAAGAGGCATTTTTATTTGGCTATGGGGTACAGGGTATATCTTTGGCAAAAGGTTTACGCAAAGAGGATTTTTATCTACATATTATAGAGGCAACAGAAGAACCTTTTAATCAAGCTAAAAAGCATGGTTTTGTAAATGTTCGTCTATTAGATGTCACAGATGACACGAAATTGGAGAGGTTGAGGATTGGTGATGATAGTTATATTATCTGTGTGATGGATGATAAACATCTAAACGTTTTTTTGACTCTATCTCTGCGTTCTCTTTTTCCCAAAACAACTATAGTGGCAATCTCTGATTCTGTTCATACAACAGAGAAGTTAAAGATGGCAGGAGCTGATAGGATTATAGATTTGTATCAGGTTAGTGCAGCTCATATTCATAATATCTTACGGAAACCTATAGCTACTAAGTTATTAGGAAGTTTTGCCTCTGATAGTTATGCTATATCTTTCAAGGAGATGATTATCCCTCCACATTCTCATCTCAATGGCATGATGACAGATGATGTTAATTTCTCTGAATGTGGAGTTTTATTGTTGGGAATTATTGGCGAGAAGTGCTGTGATAGGTTTGTTTTTGTAAGTAGTGGTATTGAGCATAAGCTTCATAGTGGTGATACAATTATCTGTATAGGTTATAATGAGGATTTAGAACGATTTGAAAAAGAGTTGGAGTATGAGAGTCTATGAAATTTCTTTTGGTATCTGTTTTACTATCTAGTTTGGCAACGGCTCATAATGTAGGTGGTACAGGTTTTTTGACAGGTTTAGTCCATCCTGTTTTAGGTTTTGACCATTTTTTGGCAATGGTTAGTGTAGGTATTTGGTCAGCACAGATAGGTGGTAGAGCGATTTGGTATGTACCTGCTACCTTTGTATCATTTATGATAATAGGTGGTATTATGGGTATGAGTGAGATAGAGATACCTATAGTAGAAGTTGGTATTGCAACCTCTGTGTTTCTTCTAGGGATAGCAGTAGCTACAGAGAGATTTATACCTATTTGGATTGGGCTTATATTTGTCTCTTTTTTTGGTATTTTCCATGGTCATGCACATGGGGTTGAGATGCCCCTAATTATCAATCCTTTTTTATACGCTGTTGGTTTTGTATTAGGTACAGCTATGATACATATTTTGGGTGTTATTATTGGTGTGGTTGCGACTAAAACAGATAGATACTCTACTCTTCTAAGATATGTTGGTGCAGGAGTTGCAGGGATTGGACTTCATATATTCATATCTTTTATTCCTTTAATATTAGTGATGATTAGTTTATGAAAAAGATTATATTGATACTTCTTTTAATCTCTTGGCTTAATGCACACTCTAGGTTGGTTCTAAAAAGGTCTTATAAATATTATAAGCTTGGATTTGATTATTATCGGAGTCTATTAGATGATGATAAAATTGTGGCTCTTGATATAGCTAATAAGATGTGTGTGGATGTTGTGGGGAGTCCATATATGAATGCTATTTATAAAAAATCCTGTCTGCTTGGTGTTGAGGATTCAGATAAAAATAGAGACAAAATCTCTTTTGAAGATTTTCTAAATAGTCCTATTCATAAGGATAGGTGATTAAGCACCTTTTGGCTATAATCGCGACAATAAAAAACGATGGATAACAAAATGAGCGAAACGAAAAAAACTGTATATAACCCAAAAGAGATAGAAGATAGTTACTATAAAATATGGGAAGAGAGAGGATATTTTGAGATAGAGGGGAATCAATCTATCCAAAAAGAGGGGAAACACTTTACGATTATGATGCCTCCACCAAATGTAACAGGTAAACTACACGCTGGTCACGCTTTGACCTTTACTCTCCAAGATATTATAGTGCGATATAAGAGAATGGATGGGTACAAGACTCTGTGGCAACCAGGGGTTGACCATGCGGGGATTGCCACACAAAATGTAGTGGAGAAACAGCTAATAGCAGAGGGAACAAGCAAAGAGGAGATAGGGAGAGAGGAGTTTCTAAATAGAGCATGGTTACAAAAAGAGAACTCACAAAATGCTATCACCTCTCAACTACGAAAATTGGGGGTAAGTCCTGCTTGGAGTAGAGAGAGATTTACAATGGATAAGGGGCTAGAGAGTGCTGTAAAAAGAGCCTTTAAACAGATGTATGACAATGATTATATCGTTCGTGGAAACTATATGATTAACTGGTGTACCAAAGATGGAGCGTTGAGTGATATTGAGGTTGAGCATGAAGATGCAATGGGTAAACTTTATCATCTAAAATATCCTCTAAGTGATGGTAGTGGAGAGGTTATAGTAGCTACTACTCGACCAGAGACCTATTTTGGAGATACTGCTGTAATGGTTCATCCTGATGACAAAAGACACAACCATCTAATTGGAAAAACAGTCATTTTGCCACTAATCAACAGAGAGGTAAAAATCATTGCAGATAGCCATGTTGATATGGAGTTTGGAACAGGATTTGTAAAAGTAACCCCTGCTCATGACCCAAATGACTATGAGGTAGGCAAGAGACATAACCTAGAGTTTATCACTATCTTTGATGAGCAGGGTATACTCAATGAGCATTGTGGTGAGTTTGAGGGGCAGGAGCGACTAGAGGCACGAGCTGTTATTATGAAAAAGCTTGAAGATGAGGGTTTTGTGGAGAAAGTAGAAGAGCATGCCCACCAAGTAGGTCACTGCTACAGATGTCATAATGTAGTAGAGCCATATATCTCAAAACAGTGGTTTGTAAAAAAAGAGTTTGCTGCATCGGCTATAGAAAAAGTAAACAGTGGTGAGGCAGAGTTTTTTCCATCTCACTGGATAAATAGTTATAATGCTTGGATGGGTGAGCTTAGAGATTGGTGTATTTCAAGACAGCTATGGTGGGGTCATCAGATTCCTGTCTTTTACTGTAATGAGTGTAATCATGAGTGGGTAGAGGATGGAGATACTCCAACAGTTTGTGAGAACTGTTCATCCCCAAATATCTATCAAGACCCTGATGTGCTTGATACTTGGTTTAGTTCAGGTCTATGGCCCTTCTCTACTCTAGGTTGGGGTAATGGAGATACCTTTAGAGGTGAGCTGTGGAGTGAAGATGATATGAAAAACTTCTATCCAAACACCCTACTAATTACAGGCTTTGATATTCTATTCTTTTGGGTTGCTAGAATGCTTATGATGGGTGAGAATATCACAGGTGAGTTACCATTTAGAGACATCTATCTACACGCCTTGGTCAAAGATGAACGAGGTGAAAAGATGAGCAAATCAAAAGGTAATGTAATAGACCCTCTTGATACGATTGAGAAGTATTCAACAGATGCTCTTAGGTTTACACTAGCTGTTTTAGCTGTCCAAGGACGAGATATAAAGCTAAGTAATGAGAAGCTAGAGCAGAGTAGAAACTTTACTAATAAGCTATTTAATGCTACTAACTTCTTGCAACTAAACCAAGAGCATTTTGATGACCTAGAGCCACAAAATATCAAAACTCCACTTGGTAGATATATGTTGGCACGATTTAATATGGCTGTCAAAGAGACACGAGACTATATGGATGTCTACCGTTTTAATGATGCCGCGACTACACTATACCGTTTCTTGTGGGGTGAGTTTTGTGATTGGGGAATTGAGCTTAGTAAAGCAGACAAGGAGAGCATAGGGGAGCTTGGAAGTATATTTAAAGAGTCTATGAAACTACTTCATCCATTTATGCCATTTATCACAGAAAATCTATATATGAGACTCTCTAGTGAGAGTTTGGAGGATGGTAACTCTATTATGGTAAAATCATATCCTACTCTATCAGATGTAGATAGTGATGTAATCTCACAGTTTGATTTGACTATGGAGGCGATTGTATCTATTAGAAGATGTAAAACTCTAATAGACAAAGGAAATCAAAAGATAGAAAAAGCATCTATCAAGCTTCCTATGGGTGCTGATGAGGTTATGATGAGACCATTTATTGAGAAATTAGCTAAGGTAAAAGAGGTCTCATTTGTATCTACAAAGGTAGAGAACTCTGTAACAGATGTAAGTGACAATTTGGAGAGTTTTATCTCTACAGATGATATAGATATGTCAGCTATTATAGCAAAACTCTCTAAGCAAAAAGAGAAGTTAGAGAGAGAGATAGCTAAACTAAATGGAATGCTAAATAATGAACGATTTGTAGCTAATGCACCTCAAAGAGTGATTGATACAAATAGAGAGGCTTTGGCTGATGCTATGGATAAGATAGCCAAGGTTGAAGGGGAGTTAAAAGAGTTTTGTTAAAAATATATTTCAATAGAAACTAGGAGTAGAGTATGATAGTAGGAATAGAGGGCTTGGTTGAGAAAAAAGACCCAACCTTTGTACATCTAAATCTCAATGGAGTCATATATGAGGTTAATATATCGGTTAATACCTCCAATATGATAAAAGAGAGTAGAACAAAGCTACTTGTAACCCAAATAATCAGAGAAGATGCCAATCTGCTTTTTGGGTTTATGGAGAGAGATGAGAAGAGAATGTTTGATACACTTATCAAAATCAATGGAGTAGGCCCAAAAGTGGCTATGGCTACCTGCTCTACCTTTGCTCCTGCTACATTTGCTAGAGTGATTGCCAATAGAGATGTAAATCTGCTCAAACGAGTCCCTGGGATTGGCCCAAAGGCTGCTAGTAGGATTTTGGTTGAGTTGGCTGATTTTATTGTAGATGTTAGTACAGAGTCAGCTATAGTGGATAGTGGTATGGCAGATGCTATTTTGGCTTTAGAGAGTTTAGGCTTTAAAAAAGAGCATATAAAAAAGGCTCTTAAGGGTGCTACGGGGGATGTCTCAGCATTAGTTAAACATGCTCTTAAGAAATTGCAAAGGTTATAACAATAAAATATCAAAAAATATTTAACAAGGCATAACAATATGAATATAGCAATACTCTTTGGTGGTTCTAGTTTTGAACATGAGATAAGCATTGTCTCAGCAATTACTCTAAAAAAGGTTCTAAAAAAATCAAATCTCTCTTTTATCTTTGTAGATTCAGTTAGAGATTTATATCTAATCGACTCTAACAATATGAAATCAAACTATTTTGCAGATGGCTCTTATAAAAAAGCTAAAAAGCTTGTATTAAAAAAAGGGGCTTTTTGTACAGAGGGGATGTTTGGACTAAAAGAGCAGAAGTTAGGAGCTGTACTAAATCTAATACATGGACGAGATGGAGAGGATGGTAAGATTGCTTCGCTATTGGAATTTAATAGTATTGAGTATATCTCACCTAGAGTTGATGCTAGTGTATTGAGCTATAATAAACTATATACTAAACTATATGCAGAGAGCTTGGGGGTCAAGGTCGTTCCATACTCTGTATTAAACTCTAGTGATAGTAGAGATATAGAGTTAGAGTATCCTGTAATTATTAAACCTGTAAGACTCGGTTCTAGTATAGGAGTTAGTATTGTAAAAATCCAAGATGAGCTAGATTATGCTCTGGATGTAGCGTTTGAGTTTGATAATCAGGTTCTAATAGAGCCATTTATTGATGGTGTTTTGGAGTATAACCAAGCAGGGTGCAAAACAGATAAGTTTGAACTCTCTATTGTAGAGGAGCCAAACAAAGAGGAGTTTTTGGATTTTGAGAAGAAATATTTGGATTTTTCTCGTGATTCAAAAGTGGTTGATGCAGATATAACTCCTGAACTAAAAAGTGATATCCAAGAATCTTTTAAAAAGGTCTATGGAACACTGTTTGAGGGTGCGATTATTAGATGTGACTTTT
>CAZSHP010000024.1:0-24046 GCA_964606545.1 uncultured Sulfurovum sp.
ATTTTTATATAAACCAAGATGGTCTACTAGGAAAAAAAGTAGATGATAGCAGAACTATATTAGACAAAGAGGAATCCCTAAAAATATGGGAATATCTATATCAAAATCCCTCAAAACTGACAATTGAACCACTAACTCAATATGATATTTTACAAAAAGATTATAAACATAAAAAGATAAAACAGGTAGCGACTACTGTTTTAGGTGGCAAAACAGTCATCTTGCTTAAAATTATAGATTTCAGAGTTGATAAAGATAAAACTGATGAGCTTTTTAGCTACTTTTTTATAAAACTAAAACAAGAAGATGGAGATGTTGTTTGGACTAAGGATAGTTTTGCTTTTGATGATATTTTGGGGATGGATTTTGAGTAGGAATTAAATATAGTATAATTAAAGTAATATCTCAATTTCAAGACACCTTAATTCTCCATTAATAGAGTGTTAATTTACTTTGTATAAAATATTAACATTGAAATAATAAAAGGAAACAAAAAAAAACATGAAATATTTTATGATACTTATGCTATCGACTCTATTTAGTATATCCAACTCTGATGTAGTAGATTTGGATATGAGTTATGAAGAGGTTATATCTCTAAAAATTTTGGAGATAGAATCACAAGAGAGCATCAATCACAATATCCAATATAGTGAATTTGCACAAGCAAAACAGGAGGCTATTGATGAGGATAAACTTATTATGATAAAAGTTGAAGCAGAAAATTGCAAATCGTGTGAGAGGCTCAATGCTCTTTTGGATAGCAATGATAATATCAAAGAGATGGTAAATAGACATATCAAAGCTGTTAAAATAGACACCAATTATGAGTCTCTACCTGATGGACTACACAGTATAGGTACTCCTACTCTATTTCTAATAAACCCAAAAGATGAAGATAGAGTAATGATGAAACTAGTCGGAAATGATGCTATTGAAGAGTTAGAGGAGTCTTTGGAGTTGATTGTTAATGACTCTTATGAAGAAGAATTGGTCTCTATGTAATCTTAATATACTTCTGCATAACAGTATGAACCCTCTTTCTCAACTCCAAAAACTTCTCATTGTTTTTTGGGTAGATGGGTTCTAAAAAAGTCACTGTTACATCTTTTTTGTCCAAAGTTTTAGTAATATTACTCCCTTTTGAGACAATCTTGCCCGTTCCTGATATGATAACAGGGACAATAGGTACACCCTGTGTGGTAGCTAACCTAAATGCTCCACTCTTAAAGGGTTTTAACTTATTTGTTGGATTTCTAGTCCCCTCTGGAAATATAATAACAGATGAGCCTATCTTCAATGCCTCGTTGAAGTTTTTATATCCTGCATCTAGCTCTGATATTTTTCCTTTTGGGATATAGTAGATACCAAGGGCATATCTAGGAACTCTCATAAATAGAATAAAATCACTAATAAAATGGTTTGATGGTGTCACATAGTCATCTATTATAGTTGCTAGTAGTGTATAGTCTATGGATGATTGATGAGTTGAGGTATAGATACAGGGATGAAAGTTATTTGCAATATCTCTATTTACTATCTTTACATCTCCTAAAAGAGGCATCATCTTATAAAATAGTCTAAAGTACTGCTGTACTATCTTTTGAAAATAGATTCTGGGTTTTTTTGACCATAGATGAGCCAAGAGATATATAGGATAGGCAGAGAGCATGGCAAAGAGCATTAGTAGGATAAATAGACTATATACATAAGTACTAATTAGTACTTTTCTCATAAAATCTCCTAAAAGCTATCTGAAAAAGTATACCACAACCAAGCAGAATATACCAACCTACAGTTGAGTATAGTGTCCACTCCTCAATAGAGCCAAAAAATAGAAAATATGAGTGCAAAGAGACATTGATAGCTGTAACTACAACCCATATGAGATGAGTTTTTTCTAAGTATATTCTCTCTTTGTTATCTAGTTTTTTGAATTTTTCAATATATTTGACTAAAAAGTACTCTTTTGTTACCTCTGCATGAATAAAAGCTAAGAAAAATAGTGTTGATATAGTAAGAGGGAAGCTTTTTAGAACTAAAATACTATCTTGTTGTATGGAGATAAAACCTATAATGATTAAAATAATAGGTTGAAAAGATTTTTTCCAAGAGAGTTGTTTGATAGAAAAAAATAGCCAAATAGTACCCAAAAGGGTAAAGAAAATACCCAACTCGGATATAGAGAACCAATCCTTTCCAAAAAAAATAGTTAAAATATATATAATAACAAGTATCAAAATAGACTATTTTAGATTGTTTTTAACAACTCTAATGAGCTGTTTAATTGTTTGTGTATTTTCAATATCTTTGTTCTCTACATCTATGTTAAAGACATTATTCATAGTAACAATTAAGTCGATAGCATCTAAACTATCTAATCCTAAATCATCATAAAATGATGCTTCTGGTCTAATAATATCATCATCCACTTCAAAATCTTCTGTTAAAACTTTTTTTATCTCAATAAGAATCTCTTCTTCACTCATGATATACTCCAAGAAATTTTTAAGAGATTATAGCAGAAAAACTTTTAGCTAAATTCATTTTTTCAATATTGGTTAATAAATTTTATATATAATTTTAAACTTTTAATAAGGATAATAATAGATGTGGGTGAAACAGAGAGGTAGTGATATTGGTTATAAAATTATATTAAATATATATCGTCTAGTGGGTTATAAGGGTGCAAAAGTTATTATTTGGTTTGTATCTTTTTTCTATGCAGTAGTCACTCCAATAGAGAGAGAAGCTACAAAGGAGTACTATAGGCGAATAGGTATAGATTATAGTTTTTTCTACTATGTTTCACACATCAATCAGTTCTCTCTCTCTATATTTGATAGATTTGTAACAAGAATAACTCCTGATATATTTGAGATAGAGAGAGTCAATGCCGAGGTATTTCTACATAGTAATAGAAGTCGTATATTAGCTCTAGCTCATCTAGGAAATTGGGCAAATACCTTTGTTGCATTTAAATATGATAATCATAAAATTCATATTACAGCAGATGATAAACTAAAAGCCTCTATAGTTGAGTATGAGTCATCACTTGAGCATAAAAATAGTAGCTCTGTTAATATAATTAATCTAAAAGATGGTATAAAAGCTAGTATCGAGATTGTCAAGGCTATACAAGCAGGTGAAGATGTAGCCATTATGGTAGATAGATTAGTAGACCCAAAGAGATTTGTAGAGGTGGATTTTTTGAACTCTGTTACAAAATTCAATATCAATCCATTTGAGATAGCCTACAATAGAGCTGTTGATATGATAGGCATATCTGTTATTAGGACAGGAGACAAGAGGTATAAATTAATCTTTTCTGACCCTATAAAGGTAGATAGGTCAATCAAAAAAGAGGAAGCGATTGCTATAATGGCAAATAGCTATGCAAAATATTTAGAAGATATTCTAAAAGAGTACCCTAAACAGTGGTACAATTTTTATAAATTTTGGGAGAGTTAATGGAAGTGGTAATAGATGGTGAGAGAATTAGCCTAGATGATATTACAACAGCAGATAGTGTAAAACTATCCAATAGAGAGGATTTTAAGTCAAGAGTCAATAAAGCACACGATTTTTTGGTAAATGAGATAAGAGAGGGCAAACCAATCTATGGTGTAACTACAGGCTATGGAGAGTCAGGCAAAAACTACCTACTATTTGAAGAGTCAAAGATTCTTCAGACTAATCTTTTTAGATTTCACGGTTGTGGTGTAGGTAAAAATCTCGATGAGGATGAGGCGTTTTATATGACTCTGATTCGAATGATTAGTCTCTCAAAAGGTTACTCTGGAATCTCCTATAATCTATTAAAACGGTTAGAACTTCTTGTTAATAAACGGATACTTCCTGTTGTACCTGAACAAGGCTCTGTAGGTGCTAGTGGTGATTTGACTCCTCTATCTTATCTAGCTGCAACAATTGCAGGAGAGAGAGAGGTTTACTATAGAGGTGAGATACGAAAAACTATAGAAGTATATAATCAATTGGGAATCGAGCCTTATGAGTTGCAACCAAAAGAGACATTGGCTATTATGAATGGTACAGCGACTATGAGTGCAATAGCTACCAATAGTATCAAAAAATTTGAAAATTTTCTCCATGCCTATAGCTCCTTTATAGCAGGTATCTTTGAACTACTTCAAGCAGATGATACCCCTCTTCAACCACTAGTTCATGAGGTTAAACCGTTTAATGGTCAAATAGCCATAGCCAAAGAGATTTTGGCAAAACTAGAAGGGACAAAACTCACCCACTCCAGAGAGGAGAGATATAGCGACTTTTTTGATAATGATACACTCAATATACAAGATAGATACTCTATTAGATGCACTCCTCAGGTCTTAGGTGTAGTACTAGATAATATATCTGTATCTAAAAATTGGATAGAGACAGAGATAAATGCAGTAAATGATAACCCTGTAATAGATGGAGAGAATCAAAAGATATACACCACAGGTAACTTCTACGGTGGATATGTAGCTCATGCAATGGATACTCTACGAATCTCTGTAGCCAATGTAGCTGACCTATTGGATAAACAGTTTGCTATATTAGTTGACCATAAATATAACCGTGGTCTAGGAGAAAATCTAAAACTAAGTGATAAAAACTACTTCCACGGTTTCAAGGCGATGCAGATAACTCTAAGCTCTCTATCAGCAGATGTAATGATGAATATCACCCCTGCTTCTGTCTTCTCTCGCCCTACAGAGTCTATGAACCAAGACAAAGTAAGCATGGGAACTACGGCATCTATTCACTTCAGAAATCAACTACCAAACCTCGAAAATATGTTAGCTATAGCGATGATAGGTCTAGCACAAGCCGTAGATATAAGAGAGAAAAAAGGCATCTCTCCACATCTCAAAAAAATCTATAATAGCATCAGAGCAGAGGTAAAACCACTCATCGAAGATAGACGAATGGATTTTGATATAGCAAAAGTTGTAGAGTTGATAAACTCTGGTAGACTATCCTAATATAGAGTAGGGGATAAAAATATAAAAAAGAGAATATAACCAAATTTTAGATAGAATCGCGAGAAATAATTTTTGATTAGGATTTAACTAAAATGAGTTTAGATATAAAAACGCTAGTAGATAAGTATAAAACCCCACTATATGTTTATGATTTTGATAATATAACAAGACGATATGAGGAGCTAAAGGGGGCTTTTGATGGTAAAAAATCTCTAGTGGCTTATGCTGTTAAATCTAACTCGAATTTGGCAGTTATTAGACACTTAGCAAAGCAGGGTGCTGGGGCTGATTGTGTTAGCATTGGTGAGGTCAAAAGAGCTTTGAGAGCAGGAATTCAAAGATATAAGATAATCTTCTCTGGTGTAGGAAAGAGAGATGATGAGATAGAATATGCACTAAAAGAGCAGATTTTGTTTATCAACTTAGAGAGTGAAGCAGAGATGAAGAGAGTAGAGATGATAGCAAAGAGCCTAGATATGGAGGCTCGAATATCTATTAGAGTCAACCCAAATGTTGACCCAAAGACTCACCCATATATATCCACAGGACTACATGAGAACAAATTTGGTGTTAGTATAGACTCTGCTAAACGGATGTATATCTATGCTAAAAAGTCTAAAAACCTAAATCCCATAGGTGTACATTTTCATATAGGTTCGCAGCTCACAGAGTTATCTCCAATTGCAGAGGCTTGTGGAATAGTGGCTGATTTGGTTCGTTCACTTAGAGCTATTGATATTGATATTAAGTTTTTTGATGTTGGTGGTGGGCTTGGTGTTGTTTATGATAGTGAGATAACTATTAAGACAGAAGCTTATGCTAATGCTATTACACAAGCTATCAAAGGGTTGGATTTAACTATTGTAAATGAACCAGGGAGGTATATGATGGCAAACTCTGGTATATTTTTGACAAAAGTTCTCTATGAGAAGCAGAATGGAGAGAAGCGATTTGTTGTGGTTGATGGAGCTATGAATGATTTACTTCGACCAAGTTTGTATAGTGCTTATCATAAGATAGAGACTGTCCATAGAGATGGAGAAAGGAGCTTAGCAGATGTTGTAGGCCCTGTCTGTGAGAGTGGGGATTTTCTAGGTAAAGATATTGAGTTGCCTATTATGGAGCATAATGATATTTTGGTAGTTCACAGTGCAGGAGCTTATGGATTTACTATGGCTAGTAACTATAATAGTAGAAATAGGTCAGCAGAGATAGCTATAATGGATGGCAAAGATTACCTGATTCGTCAAAGAGAGAGTTTTGATGACCAAGTACGATTGGAAGAGGTTTGTGATACGAGTTGGCAATAGATTGTAGGGTCGGCTTTGGTCAACCATTAAAAAGAAAAAGGATAGAGTATGACACTAGATGAGTTACGCATAGAGATTGATAAGATAGATGATACACTTTTGAAGCTGTATAACCAAAGAATGGAGTTTGTTCACAAAGTTGGAGAGTTGAAGAACACAACAGGAACACCTATCTATAGACCAGAGAGAGAACAGGCTATCCTCAATCGACTAAAGGCACAAAATAATGGAAAGTTAACGGATGAGGCGATTGATGCTCTATTTTTAGAGATGTTTACCGTAGCTAGAAACCTTGAACTACCTGAGAGAGTAGCTTATCTAGGACCAGAGGCTAGTTTTACTCACCAAGCAGCAGAGAGTAAATTTGGTGCTATGAGCTCATATCTACCCATTAGCTCTATTCAAGGGATTTTTAGAGAGGTTAGTAGAGGTACAGCAAAATTTGGAGTAGTCCCTATCGAGAATAGCTCAAATGGAATAGTTAGCGATACTATTCATTCACTCGATAGCTATGAGTTAAAGATTATCGCAGAGGTAGTACTTGATGTTTATTTGGCATTTGCAACTCTTAGTGATAGTGTCAAAGATATAAAAAGAATCTACTCCAAAGATATAGCCTTTGGTCAGTGTCGGAATTTTTTAGAGGATTTAGGTTTTGATGAGGTTGAGTATATTCCTGTAGAATCCACAGTCAAAGCTACAAAATTAGCACTAAAAGATAAATCTGCTGCGGCAATCTGCCCTAGGGTAGCAGCGACACTATATCATCTACCAGTACTATTTGACAATGTACAAGACAATGATAATAATAGGACAAGATTTTTTATTATTAGTAATTTTGAAAATCTTCCATCAGGAGATGATAAAACCTCTATTTTAGTTCGTCTACCAAATAGACCAGGGGCATTGGTTGAGTTTCTAAATGACTTTGAGAAGTCAAATATCAACTTAACCAAAATAAAATCACATATAGTAGATGGGCAGTCACTATTTTTTATTGAGTTCAATGCTCATCAAGATGATGAAGAGGTTAGAGGCATTATCAAAAAACATTCTGGTGGAATTAAGATACTTGGCTCTTATGTTAAAGAGACAGATGATGTATAAAGGTAAAGGTATAGATGAAATTTAATAATGCGTTAAAAGATATAAAAATTTATGAGGCGGGGAAACCTATTGAGTTGGTGGTTAGAGAGTTTGGTATTGCTCCCCAAGATGTAGTCAAACTCGCCTCTAATGAGAATCCGAAAGGGTGTAGTCCAAAGGTAGCTAAGGCGATTGCCAATAATGCACATAGAGCTTTTTTATATCCTGATGATAGTTTTTATGAGCTAAAAGATGCTTTAGCCAAAAGATTCTCTATTGAGGATGAAAATATTATTATTGGTGCAGGGAGTGACCAAGTATTAGAGTTTATCTCTCGTGCGTTATTGACCTCTTCGGACTCTGTGTTGATGAGTCAGGTTACCTTTGCTATGTATGAGATTTATGCAAGACAGATGGGTGCTAAAATCATTAGAACACCAAGCTATCAGCATATTGTAGAGGAGTTTATAGAGGCATATCACAAATATAAGCCTAAAATAGTCTATATATGTACTCCAAATAATCCAACAGGAGATGCAATCACAAAAGATGATGTACTCAAAATTATTGAGGCAGTTGATAGTGATACAATGATAGTAGTAGATGGTGCATATATGGAGTATGCAGCGGCAAAAGATGAGAAGTATCGTATAGAGCCAAATGATGTTATAGATTTTCCAAATGTTATCTATCTAGGAACTTTCTCAAAAGCTTATGGATTAGGTGGTATGAGAGTTGGTTATGGAATAGGAAATATTCCAATGATAAGAGAGCTATACAAGATGAGACCACCATTTAATATCTCTACACTATCACTTGTTGGAGCAATTGAGGCGTGTAGGGATGAGAAGTTTGTAGAGGAGTCTATAGCTCTTCATACAGAGCAGATTGGAAGATATGAGGAGTTTGCCAGAGAGAATGGTCTTGAGTATATTGAGAGTTATACCAATTTTATTACATATCTTTTTCCTGATAGTATAGACTCTACGGAGGTTTCTGATAGACTATTTAGAGAGGGTGTGATTATTCGTAATCTCGCCTCTTATGGTATGAATGCTATTCGTATTACTATTGGAACCGATTCACAAAATAGCAGATTTTTTGAGATGTTTAAAAAGGTTACAACTTGAGCAAGTTTGGAGATTTAAAAACAAAAACTATAGAGGAGTTGGAGGATATAGCCGAGCAGGTTCGCCAAAGAATATTAGAAGTGGTTAGTAAAAATGGTGGACATCTTAGTTCTACATTAGGAGCAACAGATATAATAGTAGCAATGCACGCTGTTTTTGATGCCAAGAAGAATCCATTTATTTTTGATGTTTCTCATCAATCATACGCTCATAAGTTACTTACAAATAGATGGGATGAGTTTAAGACATTAAGACAATTTGGAGGAATTAGTGGTTTTACCAAACCAAAAGAGTCTGATTCTGATTATTATATGGCAGGTCATAGCTCTACTTCTATCTCTTTAGCAACAGGTGCAGCAAAAGCAATAACTCTAAAGGGTGAAGAGGATAGTAGAATCCCTATAGCTGTGATTGGTGATGGTTCTATGAGTGCAGGTATGGTCTATGAGGCTATGAATGAGCTTGGTGATAGAGGTTATCCTGCGATTATTATACTCAATGATAATGAGATGAGTATAGCATCTCCTATTGGTGCTATGAGTAGGATTCTCTCTCAAACTATGGCATCTCCGTTTTATCAGAAATTTAAGAAAAAAACCAAAGAGATGTTAGAACATCTACCCAATAGTGCCACTTATATGGCAAAAAGGGTAGAGGAGTCATTTCATCTAATTACCCCTGGAATTCTCTTTGAAGAGTTAGGATTGGAGTATATTGGACCAATTGATGGACACAGTATATCCTCTTTGGTAGAGACACTCAAGATAGCTAGAGATATGAGACGACCAATTATTATACATGTTCAGACAACAAAAGGCAAAGGGTATGAGGTTGCAGAGGGGACAGGAAAAGAGCATTGGCATGGCGTTGGTAAATTTGATTTAAAGAGTGGAAAATCTCTAAAGGCATCAGCGCCCAAAGCCTCCACAGCTATATTTGCTGAAACTTTAGTAGAACTAGCTAATGAGGATGATAAGTTAGTAGGAGTTACTGCTGCAATGCCTAGTGGAACTGGTATGAGTGGGGCATTAGAGAAATATCCTGAGAGATTTTGGGATGTTGCTATTGCAGAGCAACATGCAGTTACCTCTATGGGTGCAATGGCAAAAGAGGGTTTTAAACCCTTCTGTGTTCTCTATTCAACATTTTTACAAAGAGGTTATGACCAGATAATTCATGATGTCTGTCTGATGAATTTAGGTGTTGCATTTGCTATAGATAGAGCAGGGATTGTAGGTGAAGATGGAGAGACACACCAAGGTGTCTTTGACATCTCTTTTCTAAGAGCTATTCCAAATATGACTATATTTGCACCATCAAGTGATGAGACAATGCCAAAAGCGATGAGATTTGCAAAGGATTTTCCAACCCCATGTGCATTTAGATACCCAAGAGGTGCATTTAGTTCACAGGAGCAGAGTAGTTCCGAGTTTATGCTTGGTAAATCCCATACTATACAAGAGGGTCAAGAGATACTCTTTATAGGATATGGAAATGGTGTCGGTCGAGCTATAGAGACAGCTAAGCTATTAGATAGTAATCCAACTATACTAGATTTGCGTTTTGTAAAGCCACTAGATGAGATTAGACTCTCTGAATTGGCAAAAAGTCATAAGAGATGGTTTGTATTTTCTGATTCGGTAAAGATTGGTGGAGTTGGTTCTGCTCTTTTGGAGTTTTTATCAGATAACTCTCTTTGTGATGTAGATTTAACCACATTTGAGTATGATGATGCGTTTATTACACATGGTAATGCAAAGTTAGTTGAGGAGAGTTTGGGGCTATTACCTGAACAGTTAGCAAAAGAAATCGTAGGGTTGGCTAAAGCCAACCACCATTAAGAGTATAAAGGGTAATTATGCCAAAAGAGTATGTCTTTACTAGTGAATCGGTAACAGAGGGTCATCCAGATAAGATGGCTGACCAAATATCTGATGCTATACTAGATTATATTATAGAGAGAGACCCCACAGCTAGAGTAGCTTGTGAGACATTAGTTAGTAATGGTTTTTGCATCATTACAGGTGAACTCAAGACAGAGACCTATGCACCTATGCAGGAGATTGCTAGAGAGGTGATTAGAGAGATTGGTTACACCAATGCAGCGTTTGGGTTTGACTATCGAAGTGCAGGGATTTTAAATGGTATTGGTGAACAGAGTATGGATATTAGTCAAGGGGTTGACCAAGAGTCTGGAGAGTTGGGTGCAGGTGACCAAGGGATGATGTTTGGTTATGCCTGTTCGGAGACTCCTGAGTGTATGCCTCTAGCTATCTCTTTGGCTCATAAACTCACAGCAAAACTTGCAGAGGTGAGAAAAAATAATACAGTACCTTTTATAAGACCTGATGGCAAAGCACAGGTGAGTGTTCGGTATATTAATGATAAGCCAGTATCTATTGATACTATTGTAATCTCCACTCAACATCATGAAAATATATCTCAAGAGATTTTAAGAGAGGCTATTATTACAGAGGTTATAGAGGAGGTTATACCAAAAAAGTTCCTAAATAATAATATAACTTATTATATTAATCCAACAGGACGATTTGTAATAGGTGGTCCACAAGGTGATGCAGGTCTTACGGGTAGAAAGATTATAGTTGATAGTTATGGTGGTTATGCACCTCATGGTGGTGGGGCATTTTCTGGTAAAGACCCTAGTAAAGTAGATAGGTCTGCAGCTTATATGGCTAGATATATAGCAAAAAATCTAGTAGTAGCAGAGGTTTGTAGTAAGGTAACTATCCAAATATCTTACGCAATGGGAGTCTCAACACCAACCTCTATTATGGTGGATACTCATGGAACAGGTAGGGTTGATGAGTCAAAGATAGAGAGCTGTATGGTTGAACTGTTTGATTTAACTCCTGCGGGGATTATCAAAGAGCTTAATCTATTAAAACCAATATATAAAAAAACAGCATGTTATGGACATTTTGGTAGAGAAGAGGAGGGCTTCTCTTGGGAGAAATTAGATAGGGTAGATGAGATAAAAAAATATCTTTTTTGATTATGAAATCTATTATCAATACAAAATTCAATAGAGTGTGTTAAAGTGGAACGAAATAGTTAAATAGTCGTTATTATTCGTTCTCTATTAAAGATTTATTTAAACTACTTTTGCTATAGTTTGTTACCTAAAAATTAAGGAGCAAATATGGCAGTAAGAATTACTGATAGTTGTATTAACTGTGCGGCATGTATCGACGAGTGTCCTACAGAAGCAATCGTAGATGAGGATGATAACCCAACAGGTGAAGAGATTTACTATGTATATGCAGATAAGTGTGTTGAGTGTGTAGACCATTTTGATGAACCAGCATGTGCTGAGGCTTGTCCAACAGAGGGTTGTATCGTATGGGATGACATTGTAGATGGTAAGCCTTCATCACCAAATAGAGGTGAAAAAGGTGAGCCTTGCGTTGAGGACTAATCCTTATCTAGCTATACCTCTCTTGAGGTATGGCCACTAATATAACTCTTCTTTAATAATACTTTCTTCCCATAAAAAGCTTTTTTTCATAAAGATTTTGATAATATTCCACCCTGAAATAGAATTAATAGTATAGATACAGTAGTCGTATTTAAAACTATGCTTAATGGAGCATTATATATGGAACAAACATTATCAATTATCAAACCAGATGCAGTAGCAAAAAATGTAGTAGGACAGATTCTTGCTAGATTTGAAGATGCAGGACTAAGAATAGCTGCAACAAAAAAGATTCAATTGAGTCGAGCAGATGCAGAGGCATTTTATGCTGTTCACTCTGAGAGACCATTTTTTGGAGACCTTATAGAATTTATGATTTCTGGTCCAGTTGTTGTAACTGTACTAGAGGGTGAAAATGCAATGGCAAAAAATAGAGAGCTTATGGGTGCAACAAATCCAAAAGAGGCCAAAGCAGGTACAATCAGAGCAGATTTTGCAGAGAGTATTGATGCTAATGCCGTTCATGGTTCTGACTCTGTAGAGAATGCAGAGATTGAAATCAATTTTTTCTTTGCACAGAGAGAGATTATATAAGGTCTATAAACTATGAAAATAGTTTTTGACAAGATAGGTCAAACTTCTAAACCATTTGAGTTAACTGTAGATTCTGTTTTATTCAAAGGTACATTGACCAAAAGAGGTTATCGTCGAGTCAAACTTGAGGGGAAGCTAGAGGGAGATATAGAGTTGAACTGTGATAGATGTGGCGATACATATATCTATAATTTAACAGCTCCATTGGCATTGACTCTAAGTGATGAGCTTATAGAGACTGAAGATGATTTGGATATAATCGAATTTTTAGATGGTATTATCGACCTTGAGTTTATAGTTCAGAGTGAGATAGCATCTATTCAGAACTCATATCATAACTGTGAAAAGTGTGGGAGTGATGAAGAGGAATTCGAGAGAGAGTTTTAGAGCTATTTTTATTGAAGTGGTTGGCTGAAGCCAACCCTACGATTTTATGGTTTAAAACAAAAATTATGTAGAGGTTAACTCCTCGTAGGGTTGGCTTCAGCCAACCAAATAAAATATATACAAAAGGAAAACAAATGGCAGTACCAAAGAGACGAGTTAGTAAGACTAGAGCAGCAAAAAGAAGAACACACTACAAAGTAACACTACCAAGACCTGTAAAAGATGAGGATGGTACATGGCGAATGCCTCACCATATGAATATGACAACTGGTGAATATAACACAAAAAAAGCGTAATAAGCTGTTCCCATGATTAAAATTGCAATAGACGCAATGGGTGGGGACTTTGGTCCCGAACCTATCATTGAGGGTGTAGTTCAAGCACTTGATGAAAAAGATTTTTTGCCTATACTTGTAGGTGATAGAGAACAGATACTTCAACATCTCCCACAATACTACTTAGAGCAGGTTGAAATCGTAGAGTCATCAGATGTTATTGCTATGAGTGACAAGGCTACACAAGCTTTAAAGAGAAAAGAGTCCTCAATATTTAAAGCTGTTGAGATGGTTCGCAACAAAGAGGCAGACGCTGTTGTTTCAGCAGGACATAGTGGAGCAACCATGACTCTAGCTACTCTTCGTATGGGTAGGCTTCCTCATATCTCTAAACCAGCATTAGCAACTATTATGCCTAGTATGTCCAAAGATTCAAATACTCTACTTTTGGATGTAGGTGCTGTGACTGATTGTACCTCTAAGAATCTATATGAGTTTGCTATTATGGGTGGAGTCTATGCACAAAAGATTTCGGGTCTACGAACACCATCTATTGGACTTCTTGCTAATGGAGAGGAGGAGAGTAAAGGTAATGCTTTGACAAAAGAGGCTTTTAAACTTATGAAAGCTATCCCTGGATTCAAAGGCAATGTAGAGGGTTCAGATATTTTTAATGGAACAGTTGATGTTGTAGTTTGTGATGGGTATACAGGTAATATTGCACTAAAAGCAAGTGAAGGAGTAGCTACTACTATTCTTGATTTGATGAAAGTACAGATAAGAAAATCAATCCCTGCAAAGATTGGTGCATTGCTTATGAAGAAAAAAGTGTTTACTCAACTAAGAAAAAAGGTTGATTATGCAGAATATGGTGGTGCCCCTTTACTTGGAGTGAATGGTTGTGCTATTATATCGCACGGAAAAAGTAACGCCAAAGCGATTAAAAATGCTATCTTTCAAGCGATAGCCTATAATGACTCTGGAGTCAACTCTGCAATTGAGAAGTTACTAACCAAAAAACAACGCATAAGGTAGAAGATGTACGCAAAATTTCACTCTATAGGAGCATATATTCCCTCCAAGGTATTGAGTAATGAAGATTTAGAAAAGATGGTGGATACTAGTAATGAGTGGATTTTAAAACGAACAGGTATTAGTGAGAGACGAATCGCAGCTGATGGTGAGGTTACAAGTGATATGGCTACTATCGCCTCAAATATTGCTATAGAGAGAGCAGGATTGAAAAATTCTGATATTGATTTGGTTGTTTGTGCTACTGTTACACCTGATTATTTTAATATGCCATCAACAGCATGTATTATATCTGATAAGTTGGGGATTAAAAATGTACAAGCATTTGATATTTCAGCTGCTTGTTCTGGTTTTGTCTATGCTCTATCTGTAGCGAAAGCTTTTATTGAGTCTGGCATGAAAAGGCACGTTCTTATTATAGGGGCTGAGAAATTTAGCTCCATTGTGGATTATACCGATAGAACGACTTGTATTTTATTTGGTGATGGTGCAGGTGCTGCTGTTATCTCTGCTACAGAAGATAAAAAGGAGGCGATGATTGATATTCATGCCTCGGCAGATGGCTCTTATGCTGATTTTTTAGTTACCCCTGCTCCAGGTACAGTTAATCCTGTATCTCAACAGGTCATAGACCAAGGACTCAATTTTGTACAGATGAGAGGAAATGAGACCTTTAAACTTGCGGTTAAAACTCTTACTAAAGATGTTAAAAATATTTTGGCAAAAAATAGTATAGACTCCAAAGATGTTCCCCATTTTATTCCACACCAAGCAAACTATAGAATTATTAGAGCTGTTGGAAATGCTTTAAAGATGAAAGATGAGCAGATTGTTTTAACTGTTGGTAAGTATGGAAATACATCTGCTGCGTCTATTCCTATGGCTATTAATTATATATATGAGTCAGGAGAGCTTAAAAAAGGAGAGCTGATGCTTCTCGATACTTTTGGTGGTGGTCTCACTTGGGCTAGTGCGTTGCTCCCCTTTGCAGGAGAATCAAAACAGGAAATATAGACTTAAATATAACTCTTTAAGTCTATCTATATTCTCTATCTTGGTAGTTCAAAATTTGTTAACTTTTTTGATACTTGATAGTTATATTTGGAGTATTGATATATACTACTTCTCTTTTCTGTTTGAGATAGCGAGTAGCCCCAAATAGAGAGATACTCTGCTATATTTTCACCATACTGCTCTATCTGTTGTAGATAATCTCTAATTGATTTAGACTCTATGATTTTAATTCGACCTAGTTTATCTATAATAGGACTATGCTCTCTGTTTGTATCATGGTCAAATTCCAAAATTCGTCTACCATCATCAAGTATACCAATAGTTCTAAAGGTTAAGCTTTTACCAATAGCTGGTAGATTCATAACATTTCTATCTGTTGCTAAAAAAGGAGTATCAAACTCTTCTCTTATAGAATTTATATTTTTAACCATATTGATAGTATCAGATGAGAATTTATCTATCTCTCTATTTATATCTTCATCACATATACCAATATATTTCTCTTCATTAATCTCTTGTGTTGCTCTAGCATTATTAGTAAAATTGGCAGAGTTCTCTTTGAATCCTTTTACTGAAAATGTATAGTATGGTAATATCCCTATATCATTTAGAGCTTTTCTTAGGCGAATAGTGTGACCTCTAGTAGAGACAGCAGGGATAAATACCTCTTGATTTGTTACAATCCATCCCACACTTAAAATTTTAGATACAGCCTCTTTGACCTCGGGAGTAATCTCTATGGCTGATTCAAAATGGGTCTGAATAACAAACTGATTAAATCCGATTTTAGAGGCTCTCTTTTTGAAATCCCCTAAAATTTTAACTAGTTTATCGGTAACTCGTTGAGGAATAAAAACCAAAAGTCTACTACCCAATCTAACTCTACTCATCTGAGCATACTTCTCATCTCTATTCTGATTTGCCCTATATTTTCGCTCAGACATCAGATATAACTCATCTAGTAGATGCTCAAGTTGTCTATCTCTGTTCATTAGGGCATCTCCACCTGTTATTAAAATATCTCTAAGTTGTGTATCTTTTTCAAAATACTCTAACTGTTTAGGTAGCTCTTTTGACCAACTCTCTTTTGGTTCTAACTTATCCAAATCAAAATCAAACTCTTTTTTCTGAAATCCATACATTCTTTGGCATGAGACACACAATCCACCACACGCCCTTCCTGTTGTTCTTGGGATGAATATTGCTACTTCGGGATAGCGTCTATGAATACAATCCCCTTTTGGAAGTATCCATCCTGCAGAGTTTGGCTCACCCTCTAGTATAATATCCTCTTTTTCCCATGCAACAATATTTCCAAACTCCTCAATTAGATTTTGACTAGCAAAAAGATAGTCTCGTATAGGTTGGTCTGCATATTGGTATTTTTTTGGAGGATTGACTAATAATAGAGATGTGTAGTGAGGATTGGCAAATAGTGGAATACCTTTGACCTTGGCATCATTTAGTCTCTGCATTGTTTGAGAATCTAGTGAATTATCTAACATCTCATTGAGTATTTGAGGGTCTCTAAAAGCGAATTTTATATGAAACTTTTTTGTTTGCCACATTTTTTCTATTTCAATATATTTTTCATCAAAAGAGATATTTGCTCTGAATTTATGATGTTTTATCTCTCTGTTATCTATCTTCTCTATTATCTTATTGATAATTCTTTTTTTGTTTGCTTTTCGTATTTCGATTATTTCGGGGTCTAATCCTGATGGGTGTCTCTGCATCCATGATAAAACTTTGGTTTTAGATGGAGTATTCTGTTTAAGTTGTCCATTGTATTGTCTCAATAGATATAACATATCCAAAAGAAAATTTTCACTAGCTTTTTTATTGTTAATAATACAATTATAGAATGTTGTAATTGGTGATGAGATAACTTTTTGTTGTCTTAGGTTTTGGTCTTTTAGTACTAAATCATCATTATCAATATAATCTAATAGTCGTATTGAAGCATACTCCTGCCACTTTAATCTATCTTGATTATTTGATAGATGATGATAGAAGTTCAAAGCCTCTTTGCCTATTTTTTTTAAAATAGAGTCTCGTAATAACTCTTTTGCTTCTCGAATATCTCTTGCTCTGTAAAAGATTTTTACAATATTTGAATTTTCTTGAACTATTTTTTGAATGATTCTATCAGTTTTATTTTGTAAAGGTATCACTGTAATTGCTCCTCTTTATATTGAAAATAACATAAAATAAATTAAAACTTGCTATTATATCTTATATTTTAGTGATATTATAACTATTTTTAACATTAAGGAGTATCTTATTTTAAATTTTGTATAAATTCATATTCATCTCTCGGGGTGCTACAAAAGAGTAGCTGAGATAGCCAAAGGCTAGTCCGTTGAACTTGAACTGATTAATATCAGCGTAAGGAAGAGATTGTATTTAATTTGGCATATTATCTACAACTCTATCTTTTCGTAATTTTAAAATAAAAGAGAAAATATGAGTAACTACAAAGATACACTAACAACATCAAATGAACTACTAACAAGAGAGCCTCTACCTGCGTCTACAAAAGTCTATATCCAAGGTAAAATTCACAAAGATATTAGAGTACCAATGAGAGAAATTTCACTATCAAATGGTACGAAGCTAGGAGTTTATGATACATCAGGGGTATATACTGACCCATCTGTTGAGATTGATGTAGGAGAGGGTATTCCTGCTATTCGTAAAGAGTGGATTGCTTCTCGTTGTGATATAGAGGAGTATGAGGGCAGAATAGTAGCCCCAAAAGATAATGGATATAGCAGTGATGAACAGCTAGAGTCTGCAACAGCAGGAGCAAAAGGTTTAGTAAGAACTCCCCTACGAGCCAAAAAAGGCAAAAATGTAACTCAACTCCACTACGCAAGACAGGGAATCATAACCCCAGAGATGGAGTTTGTAGCCATTCGTGAGAACCAAAACCTAGAGATGTCTGCTCAATATCTACAAAACAGTGAGAGAGAAGAGAGACTGAAGGGTGATAGTATGGGTGCAAATCTACCGAAAAAAATCACTCCAGAGTTTGTAAGAAGAGAGATAGCTGAGGGTAGGGCTGTTCTACCTGTAAATATAAACCACCCAGAAGCAGAACCTATGATTATCGGTAGAAACTTCCTTGTAAAAGTAAATGCCAATATCGGAAACTCTGCTACCTCATCATCTATAGCCGAAGAGGTAGAAAAAATGGTTTGGTCAACTAGATGGGGTGCTGATACTGTTATGGATTTATCAACAGGTAGAAATATCCACACCACAAGAGATTGGATTTTGCGAAACTCTCCTGTGCCTATTGGAACAGTACCAATCTATCAAGCACTAGAAAAGGTAAATGGAGTTGCAGAGGATTTGACTTGGGAGGTATTTAGAGATACACTTATAGAACAGGCTGAACAGGGAGTTGACTACTTTACTATTCATGCAGGGCTACTTCTACACCATGTACCAATGACAGCCAATAGAGTTACAGGAATTGTGAGTCGTGGTGGGGCTATTATGGCAAAATGGATGATTGCACACCACAAAGAGAACTTTTTAAATACCCACTTTGAAGATATTTGTGAGATTATGAAGACCTATGATATTACATTCTCACTTGGTGATGGTTTACGACCAGGTAGTATAGCAGATGCCAATGACGAAGCACAATTTGCAGAGCTAAAAGAGCTAGGAAGATTAACTAAAATAGCATGGAAGCATGATATTCAAACCCTAATCGAAGGGCCAGGTCATGTACCAATGCACATGATAAAAGAGAATATGGATAAACAGCTAGAGTATTGTCATGAAGCACCATTCTATACACTTGGACCCTTAGTTACAGATATTGCCCCAGGTTATGACCACTTCACATCAGGAATGGGAGCAGCTATGATTGGGTGGTATGGGTGTGCAATGCTATGCTATGTAACACCAAAAGAGCATCTAGGCTTACCTGATAAAAATGATGTAAAAGAGGGTTTAATTACCTATAAAATATCAGCCCACACAGCAGATATTGCCAAAGGTCACCCAGGGGCAAGAGCTAGAGATGATGCAATGAGCTTGGCTAGATTTGAATTTAGATGGATTGACCAATTTAATATAGGATTAGACCCTGAGAGAGCTAGAGAGTTTCATGATGAAGAGCTACCAATGGAAGCCTCAAAGGTAGCACACTTCTGCTCTATGTGTGGGCCAAAATTCTGTTCTATGAAAATAAGTCAAGAGGTTAGAGATTACGCAGATGATTTAGATACAGATATAGAGACAGCCAAGAAAAAAGGGATGGATGAGATGTCCGAAGTTTTTAAAAAACATGGAAGTGAAGTATATATAAAAGAGGCTGTAGAAGCATAAATAACCATTGCAATTTACTCTCGTTCCACCTGTCCTCAGGTGGAATGCATACAGAAATTTAATCATTAATTTTAATTATTTTTGCCTATGCATTCCACCTCAGAGAGGATGGAACGAGGAAATAATTTCTCGGTGGGCATAAATGCACCACCCTACACTTTCAAGAGGAAGAAACAAACATGAATATAGCAATCGTAGGAACAGGATTAGTAGGAAGAGTCCTAGCACTAAATCTACTAAAAGAGGGACACACCCTAACACTATTTGACAAAGATACAAAAGAGGGAGTAAACTCAGCAGGATTTACCGCTGCTGGAATGTTAGCCCCCTTTGCAGAGCTAGAGACAGCAGAGTCTATAATATTTGAGTTAGGTACTCGCTCAATGGAGCTTTGGAAACCACTCTTAAGAGATGCAGGAGTATATGATGGACTACAAAAAAGAGGTACTATAATAACAGCCCACCCCCAAGATATGCCAGAGCTTGAACACTTTATTAGAACACTTAGAGGTAAAATAGAAAAAGCAAAAGAGATAAAACTACTAAATAGTCAAGAGCTATCAACAATAGAGCCTGAACTAGCCCACCATACTCAATCCTTTTACCTAAAAGATGAAGGACAGGTAGACTCCCAACGCTTTATAGCCTTCTCAACTAACTATCTCGACTCAATGCCCAATATAACATGGAGAGATTTTACTTTTGTAGAGAAGATAGAACCACACAAAGTATATATAGATGGTAAAGCAGAGGAGTTTGATTGGGTCTTTGATAGCAGAGGATTAGGAGCAAAAGAGCATTTTAAAGACCTAAGAGGTGTTAGAGGAGAAGTGATTTGGGTCGAAGCAAAAGATGTAAATATCCTTCGTCCCACTAGACTTATGCACCCAAGATACAAAATCTACATAGTCCCAAGAGCAAATGGGTGTGATGGTATAGATTTAGAGTACTGCAAAGATTGTAAAATAGCCCAAACAGTAGCAGGGGCAAAGAGATATATAATAGGAGCAAGTGAGATAGAGAGTGAAGATACCTCTGATATATCAGTTCGCTCAACCCTAGAACTCCTATCTGCCCTATTTACAGTTCACCCAAATTTTGGAGAGGCTAGAGTAGTAAACACAGAGACAAACTGTCGACCTGCATTTAGAGATAATTTACCAAGAATAGAGAATCAAGAGGGATTAACAAGAATAAATGGACTCTATAGACACGGTTATCTATTAGCCCCTGCTGTTGTAGAAAAAGCATTAAAAGAGGGAATTCATCAAGTAGGGTTGGCTTCAGCCAACCATTAAGAGGAAAAAATATGAAAATATCCATAAATGGAGAGATAAAAGAGTTTGAAAAAGAGTCTCTAACCGTAAAAGAGATATTAGAAGAGATGAGTTATGGTAAAGGCATAGCCGTAGCTCTAAATGAGACATTTGTTTTGAAAACAAAATATCAAGAGACAGTAGTAAATAATGGTGATAGATTAGATATTTTATCACCAGTACAAGGTGGATAATTATGAAAAAATGGGAATTAGAAGATAAAAAATTTGATAGTAGATTGATGATAGGCTCTGCACTATATCCTTCGCCAGAGATTATGGAGAGAGCAATAGTAGCATCAGGTTCGCAGATAGTTACGGTGGCTCTGCGTAGACAGTCGGCATCTACTTTGCAGTGTGGTAATCAGTTTTGGGATATTATAAAAGAGTTAGATATAACTATCTTGCCAAATACAGCAGGGTGTCATACAGCCAAAGAGGCGATAACTACTGCTATGATGGCTAGAGAGATTTTTGAGACCAATTGGATAAAATTGGAGGTGATTGGAAATCAATATACTTTACAACCCGACCCTTTTGCTCTAGTTGAAGCTACCAAAGTCTTGATAGATGAAGGGTTTAGGGTACTTCCATATATGACTGACGATTTGGTTTTGGCTCAAAGATTGGCTGATTTGGGTTGTAATACACTAATGCCTTGGGGTTCACCTATAGGTTCAGGGCGTGGGCTTATGAATCCATATAATCTAAAGGTAATTAGAAAACAGTTTCCAAAATTAAATCTAATAGTTGATGCAGGGATTGGTAAACCCTCAGATGCTATTGAGGCTATGGAGCTAGGATTTGATGGGGTTTTGCTTAACTCTGCTGTTGCTTTAGCACAAGAACCTGTCAAAATGGCAAAGGCATTTAGACATGCTATCTATGCAGGGCGACTTGGATATGAAGCAGGGGCTATGCAAAAGAGGGATATGGCATCTCCATCTACTCCTACTGTTGGGACTCCGTTTTGGCATCAGTTTAGTTAAAGATAATATATTTCTCTCTCGTTCCACCTGTCCTCAGGTGGAATGTATACGGAAAATTAGGCGTTAATTTCCGTTGTTTTTATCTATTCATTCCACCTCAGAGAGGATGGAACGAGGGAAAAACAAATTAAAAAAGGAAAAAGATGAGATTTAAACATTGTGGAACAACCCCACTAGGAATCTATCCTGTAGTAGATAGAACAGATAAATTAGAACCACTATATAAGTGTGGTATAACAACAGCTCAACTTAGAGTCAAAGATATGCAAGGGGATGAGCTAGAGAGAGAGATAGTAGAGGCTATTAGAATATCCCAAAAGTATAATGCTAGGCTCTTTATAAATGATTTTTGGCAATTGGCTATTAAACATGGGGCTTATGGTATTCATTTGGGGCAAGAGGATATATTAGAGGCTGATATAGAAGCGATACACCGAGCAGGGATTCGGCTTGGGATTAGTACTCATACTCCAAAAGAGATAAAGATTGCTCTTGATATTGAGCCTTCATATGTGGCTATTGGACAGATATTTGAGACAACTTCCAAGGAGATGAAATCTAAGCCTGTGGGGATTGAGGATTTAAAAGAGTGGGGTAGGATGGTTGATTATCCTATTGTGGCTATTGGGGGGATAAATAGTAGTAATATAGAGATGGTAATTGATACGGGGGTTGCTAATGGGATTGCTATGATTAGTGGGGTTTTGGATGAGGATGAGGTCTCGGAGGTGAAGACTCGGGAGTTAGTAGGTATGTTTGAGAGGTTGGCATAAATGCACCACCCTACGGTTTTGACTATTGCAGGGTCTGATAACTATGGGGGGGCAGGGGTTCAGATTGACTCTAAGGCTATTCATGCTCTAGGGGGGTATGCGTTTTGTGCTATTACGGCTCTTACTGCTCAAAACTCTACAGGGGTCAAAGCTGTTTGGGCTACTCCACTAGAGATATTTGAGCAACAGTTAGAGTCTATACTTGATGATATAGTTGTAGATGCTGTTAAAATAGGGATGTTGGCTAATGGTGAGATTATTCAGAGTATTATTGAAGCTATTGATAGATATAAGCTCAAAAATATAGTACTTGATACGGTTTTGGTAAGCTCTAGTGGCAAGAATTTATTAGAACCAACGGCTATTGATTTGATGGTTAGGGAGCTTTTTCCTAGAGTTGATTTGATTACTCCTAATCTGCTTGAAGTTGAGAGGCTTGTGGGCAAAAGAGAGAGTATAGAGGAGATGGCAGAGGCTCTGTTTGCGTTGGGGGTAGAGAGTGTTTTGATAAAGGGTGGGCATAGTTTAGAAAAAGATGCAATTGATTATCTAATCTACTCATCTCGTTCCACCTCTTTTGAGGTGGAACGCATAGAATCCTTCTCTTCCCCAAGAGTCAAAACTACTCATACACATGGAACAGGTTGTCTATTATCATCAGCAATTGCTACTTATTTAGCAAAAGGAGAAAGTTTAAAAAATAGTGTAAAGTTATCCAAAGATTTTCTCTATAAAAATATGAAAGATTCACACTTTCTGAAACTTAGATATAAGAAAACATTAAGTACTAGAAAAGAACCTATTTTATTAACCCAATGCTAACTAAAAATATGGTATTTTTTGCTTTTAAATTAAAGGTATTGAAGTGAGCATAGATTATAGAGCAGAGATAAATAGACTAAAAGAGAAGCTACCAGTAACAGTAGTGGGACACTTCTATCAGAGAGATGAAGTTTTTGAGATGGCAGACATTATCGGTGATAGTTTGGAGTTGGCCAGAAAGTGTAAAGTTGACAAGAACCCATGGGTTGTATTTTGTGGTGTTGGATTTATGGGACAGAGTGTCAAGGTGATTGCACCCGAAAAACGGGTACTTATGCCAAAAATAGCCTGTTGTGCAATGGCTCGGATGATAGATGCTAGTTATTTTGATGACTCTGTGCAGTATATGGTAGATAGAGGTGTTCCAAAAGAGAATATCTTGCCTATTACCTATATTAATAGTGATGCAACTGTAAAAGCCAAAGTAGGAGAGATGGGTGGTCTTGTATGTACCTCTTCTAATGCTTTTAAGATTATAGAGAAAGGTTTGGAGAGTGGCAAAAAGATTCTATTTGTTCCTGATAAGTGTCTTGGTCAGAATTTTG
>CAZSHP010000025.1:0-23689 GCA_964606545.1 uncultured Sulfurovum sp.
TGTTGTTTGAGCTTAGAATCCCCTGCCTTTAGGCATGGGGAGTATGTCAAATATTGGCATGTTTTTCCCTAAAGTGGATAAAAAGAATCGGTAAAATCATGAGAATAATGTATTGTGGGATGTTGGAGTAGGTGAAAGGTATGAAAGGACTGGGTAATTTTGTCTAAAGTGTAGTACTATAAGGTATTTTTTCACTCAATATTTTACACTTTTTATCTTTTAATATAGAGCCATTTACCACTAAGCAAAATTGGATATAATTCACCCAATAGAAAAAATCCAAGGGTAGCTCATGAGTGAAAATATGTATAATCTAAATATAGAGAGAGCTGTTCTGTCTGCTATTATTTTTGACCCTCAAATATTTGAAGAGATAGCTTCAAAGTTGGTATCTTATGATTTTTATCTCCCTTTTCATCAGCATCTTTTTGTAGCTATGGAGGAGCTTTCTAGGGAGGATAAGCCAATTGATGAGGAGTTTCTCAAAACAAAACTACATAAGAGCAAAAATTATGATGAGGTTGCTCTACTTGATATATTGGCATCAAATCCTATCTCCAACACAGATGCCTATCTTGATGAGATAAAATCTCGTTCTTCCAAAAGAGCTTTGGCTACTCTAGCTACTACTATCAAAAAGGTAACTATAGAGGATGATTTACCTGTTGATGAGGTTATGAATCTCGTAGAGAAAAAGCTCTATGAGATTACCCAAAACTCTACAAGTGAGGATTTTAGAGAAGCTAAAGAGATTACCCTCTCAATGCTTGAAGAGATGAATAGGCTCAAAGCTCTAGGAAACTCTAAGTTGCTAGGAACCGATACTGGATTTAGGAATTTGAATGATAGGACTAGTGGATTTGGTAAGGGGGATTTGATAATTATTGCGGCTCGTCCAGCGATGGGAAAAACTTCTCTAGTTCTAAATATGACTCAAAAAGCTATAGAGAGAGGTGAGGGAGTAGCTTTTTTCTCGCTAGAGATGCCCGCAGAGCAACTAATGCTTAGGCTATTATCTACAGAAACCTCTATCCCTCTACAGAAGCTAAGAGTTGGAGATTTAGGTGATGAGGAGTGGAGTAGACTTAGTAGTGCTACTGATAGGATGGCTACTAGGAAACTTTTTGTAGATGATGGTGGATATGCTACTATCCATCAAGTTAGAAGTAAGCTTAGAAAATTAAAAGGAAGACACCCTGAAATCTCTATGGCTATTATCGACTATCTACAGCTAATGAGTGGAGATAATAGAGAGGGGCGACAACAGGTTATCTCTGAAATCTCTAGGGGGTTAAAGCAACTAGCTAGAGAGTTGCAGATTCCTATTGTTGCTCTTTCACAGCTAAATCGTGGGGTGGAGAGTAGGGATAATAAAAGACCTATGCTTAGTGACTTAAGAGAGAGTGGATGTTTGTTTGGTGATTCGATTATTGTTGATGCCCAAAGTGGTAAAAATTATAAAATAGAGGAGTTAGCCAATAATAAATCTCTACTTCCAATTGAAACAAAGGCTATGGCTAAAGATTTAAAAATTAGAAGCTTTAGTATTACTAATGCTTTTTTTTCAGGAGAAAAAGTTACATATAAACTTATAACAAAATCGGGTAGGACTATTAGAGCAACAGCTAATCATAAGTTTTATCGGGTTGATGGGTGGAGTAGGCTTGATAATTTGGAAGTATGTGATAAAATTGCTACTCCTAATAAATTAGATATATATTGGGACAAAATAGTATCTATAGAGAAATACAAAAAAGAGAAAACCTATGATTTAACAGTAGATAGTGTACATAATTTTGTAGCAAATGATATTATAGTACATAACTCTATCGAACAGGACGCAGATATAGTAATGTTCGTATATCGTGATGATGTCTATCGTGAAGCGGCTGAAAAAGAGAAAGAGATGAAAGCAAAGGCAGCAGGAACAGAGTATGAGAATAAGTTTAAAAATAAGCCCGAAGAGGAGACAGAGCTGATTATTGGCAAACAGAGAAATGGACCTACTGGTACTGTTAAGTTGATATTTCAAAAAAGGTTTACTCGTTTTGTGGATGCTCAATTGGGAGATGATGGTTCATTTGAGGTGGTATATGAGGGTGGAAATATAGATACTACTACTCAAGCACATATTAGTAGTGATGGTGTGGATATGCCTCATATAACCTAATATTTAATTATGCTTGAAAAACCAAAGTTATTTTTAACTGCTAGGGAGTTTTGGATAACGGTTATTTTATTTTTGGTTATTTTATCTATTCGACTCTCTTTTATCTACTCCCAATATCAGATATTTATAGCTAAACCATTCTATTTTACCTATGTTGATGTACTTCAACAGTATACAAAAGAGAAAAAAGGCAAGAGATACACAGTACTTAGAGTCCATTCTAATGAGTTGGATTTGGATTTTTTTACGAGAACTTATAGAGAAGATAATCTATTGAATAAGAGGATTAGACTTAAACTCCTTCCTCGTAGAGATATGAGTTTTGTTGAGTATCTTAGGACATCATTTATCCCCTCTAGGCTCAACAGAGTTTTGGAGAAGCCATATGGTTTAAAATCAACTCTTTTGGAGGCTATAGAGTCTCAACATAGCGAACCTATAATAGCCTCTTTTTACCAAGCCATCTTTTTTGCTACTCCTATACAGAAGAATTTACGAAAAGAGGTCTCTAAATTAGGGATTAGCCATCTTATCGCTTTGAGTGGTCTGCATTTGGCGATACTTTGGGGGGTTCTATTTTATCTACTTAGACCTCTTTATCGTATCTTTCAGCAACGCTATTTTCCCTATCGTTTTGATTTGATAGATATTGGTTTTATAGTTTTAGTAATCTTGGGTTCGTTTGTTTGGTTTGTTGATGCTCCTGCCTCTCTTTTGCGTTCTTATAGTATGATGGCTGTGGGGTGGGCTGTTTTAATATTGGGGGTTGAGTTGCTATCTTTTACTCTTCTCTCTACTATAGTTATGTTACTGATTTTACTCTTTCCCAAGATGCTGTTATCCTTGGCTTTTTGGTTCTCTGTATTGGGTGTTTTTTATATATTTCTGATAATCAAGAGATTCTCTGAGGTCAATAGAGTAATTCTGACACTAATATTATATCTAGGGATATTTGTTCTTATGTTGCCTATTGTACATGTAGTGTTTCCTCTGACTAGCACTTTACAGCTCTACTCTCCTCTATTATCTGCTAGTTTTACTCTCTTCTATCCTGTTAGTATTTTTTTGCATCTAATTGGAGTGGGGGGGGTGTTTGATGGGTGGCTACTAGAGCTTCTTATATTAGATGGTGATATAGTAAACAGAAAGCTTGATATAGTTTTTGGGGTAGGGTATCTACTTCTGTCTATAGGTGCTGTATATTCTAAGAGACTCTTCTATCTACTGTTTTTAATAGCTTTTTGTTTTATGGGGTGGATTTTTTTGCTATAATAAGCTAATTTTTTAACAAAGGACTATTATCGAAAATTTTAAACAGTATCCCATCACTTATGGTCTTATCGCTATCAATCTTTTTGTATTTTTTCTTCCTATGTTGTTTGGGGTAAATGTAATGGATATGGATTCGGAGTATCTATGGAGTATAGGTGCTTCATTTGGTCCCTCTATTATATTAGATGGTGAGGTTTGGAGACTGTTTTCTGCTATGTTTCTGCATGGTGGAGTAGAGCATGTGCTTATGAATATGTTATCTCTGTTCCTTGTTGGTCGCTCTGTAGAGATGATATTCTCCAAAGCTTCATATCTCTCTATCTATTTTATATCAGGTCTCATAGGCTCTCTCACCTCTATCTATTTTCATCCAATAACAGTAGGTATCGGGGCTAGTGGGGCTATATTTGGTATATTTGGGGCAGTGGTTGGGTTTGCTTTGGTTCATCGTCATAGAATGCAGAGTGAGTTTCGGAGTTTTATCAAGAGTGTGGGGATTATTTTGATTCTAAATCTTGGAATTGGTTTGGCTTTTCCAAATGTAGATATGAGTGCACATATTGGTGGTATGATAGTAGGGATAATTGGAGGGGCTGTAGTGGCTAAGTATCCTAGGGGTTTGTTGTTATATATCTTTATGGCATCTATAGTTATAGCTCTAATGTATAGCTATTTAGTGAGCTATATTCCTGCACAACTACCGTCTCTAAATGGAGCTTTGTATTAAGAGACTACCACCAATAAAGAGGTGGTAGTAGTTCTCTATCGCTCTTGAAGTCTTCGAAGACCTTCACAAGGTTCAGTTTCAGCTATTGGCAAGTCCTCTCCATTATATGGACAGAGTTCTGCTACATCTGCACAGTCTGGACATTTTTTGATGTTTGGTTTATAACAGTTCACATGTCGTTGCTGTTTTTGAACAACTGGTTTGTAAACTTTCATTGGTCTAATATCCCCACCTGCAAATAGTGTTGCACCTGCAACAATAAAACTTAATAACAATTTCATTCTATTCCTTTATTTTAAAGTATGAGATTCTATCATTATTTACATCAATAAAAAATATTATTATATAAGTAATTTAAAAATTAAATATTACATTAAAAATTAAAATGTGATATAATATTGAATTTTTTATAGGAGATTATATGTGTAGATGCAAGATTTGTCATACTAAAACAAGAGCAATTATAGATGATAAAAAAGAGCTTACTTACTATCGTTGTCTATCTTGTGGTTTTATATATTTGGATGATAAATATATGGTAGATAGTCAAAGAGAGAAGGCACAATATGAGAATCATCAAAATAGTTTTGACTCTTTGGGTTATGTAAAGATGTTCGAAGATTTTATAGATAAGGCTATTACCCCATATGAGGAGAGTATAGAGAGTGCTTTGGAGTTTGGATGTGGTACGGGGCCTGTATTGGCAGAGTTATTGAGTAGAAGAGGGATGAGTGTGGATAAGTATGATATATATTTCTATCCCCAAAAAGTATATGAGGGGAAGTGCTATGATTTGATTACCTCTACAGAGGTTTTTGAGCATCTACAAAATCCTATGGAGATATTAGAACTCTTGACAAACCACACTAATGAGGGAGGATATATCATATTGATGACAAAGTTCCCACCAAATGATGACAGAGAGTTTGTGAATTGGTGGTATAGACGAGATGTTACCCATATTAGTTTCTTTACCCCAAAAAGTTTTGAGGTAATGGCTAAAAAGGTTGGTTTAGAGGTTATTGGAACTATAGATGAGAATATTGTAGTCTTTAGGAGGAGTTATTTATAGTTTTTCATAGCCTGTTGAGCCTCTCTAAGTTGTGTCTTTCTCTTCATAGCTTCTCGTTTGTCATGAAGCTGTTTACCTTTGGCTATAGCGATACTAACCTTTGCTAGGTTTCTTTCATTAAAATAGAGCATAAGAGGAACAATAGTATTTCCATCCTTGTTTACTTTTTCAAAGAGTTTATTTAGCTCTTTTTTGTGTAGGAGTAGTTTTCTAGGGCTTCTAGTATCTCGTGCATAGCTTCTGTTGGTTGTCTCTAGGTGTGCTATATGAGCGTTCATTAGATGGAGTTCACCTTTGATAAAACGACAAAAGGCATCTGCTAGATTGGCTCTCTTGGCTCGGAGGGCTTTTACCTCTGCACCTTGTAGAACTATCCCTGCTTCAAATTTTTCTAGTATCTCATAGTCATGGTAGGCTTTTTTATTTTTTGCTATTATATTTATTGACATAGTTTATTCTCTTTTAGTATTAATTCATCCTCATTCCATCCTCTCTGAGGTGGAACGAGAAGTGATGTTATTTTTTAGAATTATATCCAAAATTATTTGATTCTAAAAAAAGTACTCCCACTCCCCGAAAAATACCACCCTTTTGGTGCAACCTCTTTGAGTTTGGGATAGGCAATCAACGAAGCCCTATACAAATCATTAGCCTCAATAGCATCTACTTGTGATAAAACCTCTCTAGTAGATAGCTTCTCCCAACCCTCAAAAGAGTCTAAATCTATATCTTTTAATAGCTGTTGCTTAAATGTCTTGTAGACTAGAGGAGTATCACAATGAATATTAGGAGTATAAAGCTCTATCTCAAATGGTTCATCCTCAAATGGCTCTACAATCTCTCCAAATCCTGATACATTAGCTGAATTATAGTTATATATAAAAAATGGAATATCAGCTCCCACTTTTGAACCTATTTTTGCCAAATTTGGAGTAGTGATTCTAAGCTCACATACTCTGTTAAATAGACGCATAAATGCCGCAGCATCAGAGCTTCCTCCACCTAGACCTGCACCTGATGGGATATTTTTCTCTACTACTACTTTATGATTTTTGAAAAAGTCTGTATCTAGTTGGATAGCTTTGTAGGCTTTGTATATGGTATTTTGCTCTATTGGAACATCTCCACAACCCTCTATTGTAAAAGAGGTACATTTTTGAGGGATAAAGCTAATAGTATCATATAGATGAGGAACTTTTATAAATCTTGATAATAGGGTATGGTAGCCGTTTTGATGTCTTGTGATTTTTAGGAATGTATTTATTTTGGCATGGGCTTTTATGGTCATTATCTCTCCATTTGATATTTCATTTTTTGAATTTCTCTATACGATTTAGCTTATATCTCACCTCTTTGTCTCTTATCTCAATAATAGAAAAAAAGTTCTCAGTCTCTACCCAATAGACCCCACTCTCTTTGGTCTCAAAGTACTCTATAGAGAGTTTTTTTCCAAGCTCCATATACTCATCATCTCCTATGTATCTATTTTTAGGGATTTTTAGATAGTGTAGGGGATTGAGAGCCTTTTCATCTTCAAAAGAGAATTTGCCCTCATAGTCTCGTCGAAGGCTAGAGAGAGTAGCATCTACACCGAGCTTATCAGCTATAATAGCACCCAATGAACGAATATAAGTACCCTCTGAAACCATTGCCTCAAAGTGTATGAATGGGTGGTTGTATCTAATGAGATGTATATCATATATAGTAGAGGTTATTTTTTTTAGTTTAACCTCATCTCCTGCTCTTGCTAACTCATAGGCTCGTCTACCATTTACTTTTTTAGCAGAGTATTTGGGGGGATAGTAGGTTAGTTGACCTCTTAGAGACTCCAAGGCTTGATATACCTCATTGATAGTAAACTCTTTTGTCTCTTTGATAGAGTCTACATTTTCTATATCTAAGCTTGGGGAGTTTGCTCCTAGCCATAGAGTAGCAGTGTAGGCTTTTGGTGCTTTTTTTAGGTACTGAAATAGCTTTGGATATTGACCAATGGCTACTATCAAACAACCTGTGGCAAATGGGTCGAGAGTCCCTGAAAATCCTACTTTTTTAGTATTGTATCTTCTCTTAATATAATTCATATAGCTGTTAGAGGAGCGAGACATAGGTTTATTAACTACAAAAAGTCTATTGTTCATCTTTTTTTGCTTCATGAAACTTAGACTGCTTGAACAAAAGAGCTAAGTATCTCTTTTTTATTGCCACCAAAGTTTATTTTTAGTTTATATAGTTTTTTACCTGATTTGTTTGTGCTTTGGACTCGTCCTACACCAAATATTTTATGCCTAACTAAGTCACCCTTTTTAAACTCTGATTTTTTAGTTATCTTTAGGCTCTCTCCTTGTATTAATCCTGCTTCACCTAGAAAACGACTCTTCTCTATCCTTTTTCTTTGACCCTTATAGAATCTACTATCTGCATAGCATAGAGTTAGGTCAGATTTGGCTCTAGTTATCGCTACATATCCTAGTCTTCTCTCCTCTTCCATATTGCATCCATCTCCAAGAAGAGGGAAAAACTCCTCCTCTAGTCCTATAACAAATAGATGTTCAAACTCTAGTCCTTTTGAGGCGTGTATACTCATTATAGTTATCGCTTTATCATCTACTTGGTCTTGTTCACTCTGTAGAGAGATTTCATTTAGAAAGTTATCTAGTGTTTGATTGGGTTTTTTGAGTATGGATTCTCTAAAATATCCATAGAACTCATCAATATTTTGGATTCTATCAGCTCCATCTACCAAGGAGGCATAGTGTTTTTTAAGTTTGATAATATCCTCAAATTGTGTTACAAAATTATGTAGAGAGTTCTCTTCCTCTTCCCTAAGGGTATGAATATCTTTGGCTAGACTCTTGAGTGAAGAGGCTGCCTTTTTACTTATAATCTGAGCTAACTCTCTAGTCTCTTTTGAGTCTATAAATGCAAAAAGTGAAGACTCCTTTTTGAATGCCGCTTTTTTTAGTTTGTTTATAGAGACCTTACCTATACCTCTTTTGGGTCTATTGACAATTCTCTCTAGTGAGAAGTCATCATGAGGATTTGCAAAGACTCTAAAGTAGGAGATAATATCTTTTATCTCTGCTCTATCGTAGAAACGCATACCTCCTAGAAGTTTAAATCCTAACCCCTCTTTTGTAAAACCCTCCTCAAGAGAGCGAGAGAGAGCGTTGATTCTATATAGTACAGCAATCTCCTTAGATGAGACTCCTGATGATAGTAGTTTTTTTATCTCCTGTGCTATATATCTGGATTCCAAATTCTCATTTAGTGTATGTAGGAGTTTTATATCTCTACCTTCTCCTTTATGAGAAGTTAGTTTTTTCCCTATTCTTTGGTTATTATGCTCTATCAGCTCATTTGCTGCATTTAGGATAGGAGAGGTGGAGCGATAGTTGGTCTCTAGTTTGACAATTTTTGTATTTTTGAAGTAGCTAGAGAACTCTAGTATATTTCTAATATTAGCTCCACGCCAACCATATATACTCTGGTCATCATCTCCTACTACACAGAGATTATTATGTTCTGATGCTAGGAGTTCAAGTAGTTTGAATTGGAGTTCATTTGTATCTTGGTACTCATCAACCATAATATACTTATAGCGATTGCTTGTCTGTTTTCGTAGTTTATCATCCCGTTTTAGTATTTGATAGGTCAACATAAGCAGGTCATCAAAATCAACGAGATTATTCTCTACTATCTCCTCTTGGTAATCTCTGTATATGGTAGCAATTTTTTTATAGTCAGGTAGTTCAGCTTTCTCTACAACCTCTTGGGCTGTTAGTAGTGTATTTTTGTATTTTGAAATCTCAGAATTTATAAAAGATAGATTTAAATCTATCTCTCTCTCCTTGGCTATTCTCTTTATTATTTTTTTCTTGTCATCTGAGTCTATAATCACAAAGTTATTGGCTCGTCCAAGCTTCTCTATATGAAATTTCAAAAAAAGTAGTCCAAATTTATGAAAAGTACATAGGAGTGGCATAGATGATGTTTTATGTTTTATTAGAGCATTGGCTCTCTCTCTCATCTCTCTGGCAGCTTTGTTTGTAAAAGTGAGAGTTAGGGTATTTTGTGGGTCTATACCAACTTCACTTATAAGGTAGGCTAATCTAGTTGTTAGTGTTTTTGTCTTTCCACTACCTGCTCCTGCGAGGATAAGAAGTGAACCGTCAATATGAACGACAGCTTCTCTCTGTGCTGAATTTAGGTTGTTTAATACTTCTTCCATAAGTTTTTCTGTTCTTTCCCATTTTTCTATATTATACCAACTTTATCATTAATTTTATATTTTTAAAAATATTTGTCAAACTTATAAAGAATTTTAATTATAATCTGTTATAATGATTCTAATTAAGTTCATAAGGGTATAAGTATGTTAAAAGATTTTGTAAAAATGGATACATTTCTGACTGTAGCAAGAGAAAGGAGTTTCTCTAAAGCGTCAGCAAAGCTCGGGATTTCCCAACCTGCTGTAACACAGCAGATTAAATATATAGAGAATTATTTGGAAGCTAAAATTATAGATAGGAAAAAAAATGGTATAAGATTAACTCAAGAGGGTGAGGAGTTTTACTCTGTTGTAACAAGATTAGAAAAAGCTATAAATAGTCTTGAAAAGGATGTCCTTAAGATTATAAATAAAAAGATGACATTTAGACTTGGAGCCTCTTTTACTATTGGTTCTTATGTAATTCCTGGGGAGTGTCTTAATACTCTAGCAGAAAATATTGGTAATGATGTAAATTTGAGTATAGATTCATCTGATAAGATTATTGCAGGTATTAAAGACAAAAAACTTGATGTAGGTGCAATAGAAGTTCCTATATTTGATGATAGTTTAATTTATAGAGAGTGGTTTGATGATGAGTTGGTTATTGTCTCTAATACACAATTACCTAAGTTTTTAAGAACAGAAGAGTTATATAATTTTAGGTGGATTTGTCGTGAAGAGGGGTCTCATACTAGAAAATTGATAAGTGAAGTTTTTGAAGAACTTGGCGTGTCGTGTAATACTTTTAATGTTCTATCCGAAGTTAGTAATACGACAGCATCATTACAGAGTGTAAAAAGAGCCAAAGCTGATAGAAATCAACCTACTGTAACAGTACTATCAAAACATGCAATCTCCGATGAGGTTCACAAAGGTGAGCTATATGAGTCTAGGATGTATGGATATACTATGAGTAGAAAGTTTTATATTGTATATCTAAAAGAGAATAAAAACAACGCATTTGTTGATAATGTTGTTAACTATATTCTCTCTGGAAACTGTTAATTATCTTCTCTTTTTTAGAAGTTTAGCATTTTCAGGATTATTGAGTAATGCACTCATGGAGTCAATCTCCTCTCTCTCCTCCTCTTCAATTGGTGAAGCTATATTGATGAGGATAGGATACTCTCCTACAAAAATCTGTTTGATTGCCAATAGTGGTATATATACCAGAGAGCCAAAGTTATCTGAACCAAATCCAGCTTCAAACTGTAGGCTGTTTCCATCAATTGTAGCACTATCTAGTGAGTAGTTTGCTAACATAAAAAGAGTTACAGGAGGTAGTGTCTCATATATCTCTTTTGGTAGCATAGGTTCAAACTCAACATATGAAATATCACAAGCTACTCCAAACTCCTGATTCTCATCAAATAAAAATCCAATAGTACTTGAAATATGCTCTTGCATAATGTTTTGAAATGGTTTTTTTTGTAAATTCTCTAAAGGCATAATTTCTCTTTTTCACTTTGTATAATTATATTTTTCTGAATTTGGAATCCTATCATAGCATTCATTAAAGCAAAGTGTGAAAAATCACTTAACTTCTCTTGTTTAATATCTTTTTCTACTAATCGATTATTATTTAGTAGATTTTCTCTCATTGTCCCTTTTAGTAGAGGTTTTTGGGGAGTTATCCAATACTCTCCATTATAAAAAGCTATGTTTGCTATGCTTGTATCTGTTAGCAATCCATTTTTTTCTATAATTATCTCACTATAGGGTAGTGCTTCTGCTCTTAGCCTCTCTATCTCAACTCTATTAAGGAACTTATATTGATAATCTATATTACTTTTTACTATTTTAAATGTTTTAGGTTTTTTTATCTGATATGGTATATACTCTATATATTCTATATTTTTGCTATATACTACTCGACAGCGAAAAGTCCCTATATCTCTTGGAGGCTCTATGTAGTCTTGTAGATTTATAGGGTTCTGCATACCAAAAAGCTCTCTTCTAGTTCTATTGAAGCGTAGGTTATGCCACTCTATATGCAGGATTTGACTATTCTCTATCTTTATAGTCTCTATTAACTCATTACTACTCATTATCTATTCATCAACAAAAAGTTCCGTAGACATATATCGCCCTGCTGTATCGCATAGAACAGTTACAATAGTTTTCCTTCTATTCTCCTCTCTTGATGCTACTTCAAATGCGGCTGCAACATTAGCACCTGATGAGATACCTACTAGTAGTCCCTCCTCTTTGGCAACTCTTCGTGCCATATCAAATGCACTCTCATCATCTATCTTTATAATCTCATCTATAATATCGGTATTTAGAACTGTAGGGATAAATCCTGCTCCAACACCTTGAATCTTGTGAGAACCCATCTCTTCTCCTGATAGAACAGCTGAGTTGGTTGGCTCTACAGCAATAGTTTTTAGAGTTGGTATATGCTCTTTGAGAGTTTCAGATGTTCCCATTATTGTTCCACCTGTACCTACTGCTGATACAAAATAGTCTAAATCTCCATCTGTATCTTTTAGAATCTCAATAGCAGTTGTTTTTCTATGTATAATTGGATTGTCTGGATTTTGAAACTGTTGTAGTACCAATCCACCAAGTTTTGTAGCTAAATCCTCTGCTATATGGATAGCTCCAGGCATTCCTTCTGATGCAGGAGTCAATACTATCTCTGCACCTAGATGCTTTAGAAGTTTTCTCCTCTCTATACTCATAGACTCTGGCATGGTCAGAATAAGTTTGATTCCTTTGGATGCACACACAGCGGCTAATCCAACACCTGTATTTCCTGATGTAGGTTCAATAATAGTAGAATCTAGGGTTATTCTTCCTGATTCCAAAGCAGAGTTTATCATATTTAGAGCTATTCTATCTTTGACTGATGCTGTTGGATTCATAAACTCACATTTTGCTAAAATAGTTGCTCCTGTTAATTTCGAGAGTTTTCTTAGTTTGACTAGAGGAGTGTTTCCTATCAACTCTTCTATGCTATTTGCTATCACTGTATTTCCTTTTTTTCGTAGGTGTGACTATGTCACACACTATGTTTATATTTAAATTGCATGGCAATTATAAGTTTTTATTTAATTCAATATATATTTTATCGTGTGATATGGTTTTAGACTATGCTGTACTCCAACTCTTCACCTGCATACATAGGAACAACTGTACCATATTTTTCAGGAACGATAAAACCTTTTTTTTCTAATTTAATAGTTTTTTGGGGAATCTGAATATTTTTGTAAATCTTTTGGGCATTATCTGATACAAATGCCTGTAGTTTCTCTATTGTAGAGTTCTCTATAAATAGTTTTGTTAAAACTTGTAATGCTATAGGTGCTGTAAAGACTCCTGCGGCACAACCACAAGACTCTTTTGCATTTTGAGGATGTGGTGCAGAATCAGAGCCAAACATCACTTTTGGATGTCCTTCTAGTGCTACTTTTCGTAACGCTTCTCTATCTTTTGGTCTCTTGGCAATGGGTTTACAGAATAGATGAGGTTGTAGCATTCCACCTGCTACATCATCCAAAGTAATCATTAAGTGGTGTAGAGTGATAGTTGCGTATAGATTATGGAATCTATCTAGTGCCTCAACACTCTCTTTTGTTGTGATATGCTCCATAATAATAGTCAAATCAGGGAATGCAGAAGCTAATCTCTCATAGATAGATACAAACTCAGCCTCTCTATCCATCACAAATCCATTGGTCTCTCCATGTATAGATAGTGGAATACCTAGTTCACTCATAGCTGTTAGAGTAGGGCGAAGCTCCTCTACATCAAATCCACTCACTCCACCCTCCGAATTTGTGGTGATTCCTGCAGGGTATAGCTTTATGGCTGTTAGTTCAGCTCTGATTGATGCTAAGAACTCTTTTGTATAGGTAGGTTTAAAAAACAGAGTCATATATGGAGTAAAAGAGCTATCATTACAAGCTTTGATTACTCTCTCTCTATAGGAGAGTAGCTCCTCTTTTGTTGTCACAGGTGGAACTAGATTTGGCATAATAATTGCACCTGCAAAGCTCTTTGCGCTGAGTGGTGCTACACTCTTTAGCATATCCCCATCTCTTAGGTGTAGGTGCATATCTAGTGGTCTATTTAGGGTTATTGACATAGTGGTTGTCCTTCCAAGTTTTTCTCTTAGCATTCTGCCAAAACTATTGTTAATGTGTGTATAAAATTTTTTTTAAATTTAGTGCTTTATCTACTAAATTTTATAAAAGATTAGAGATAAGTTTGTAATTTTATAAAACCACCATATAGAAGTAGCTCTCTATTTGAAGAGGAGCTTCTTTTCATATCTAGCTCCAATTGCAAGAGATGCTCAAATATCTTTAGTAGAGTAGAACTTTTTATCCTAAGAGCTAGATTTGCTTTTTGCTCCTCTATCTGTTTTGGTAGTTTGTATCCCAATATCGCTTTGGAGTCTATATATCCATTTAGCTTCATAAATGAGTGAAAGAGAAAGATTTGATTTATAAAAAACTGAGTAGAACGCAAAATAGCAAACTCATCAATACCAAGTTCGAGAACTCTCTGCATAGTTTCTATTGTAGACCTCTTTTCAAATAGCTCAATTATGAGTTGTTCTGTGGCTATTGGTGCTGTGGAGTAGACTACTCTATCTATATCTTTGGCAGTTATCTCTCCCCCTAAAATAGCCAATTTATTTAACTCATTAGCAGATAGTGCTAGGTTGTTATTTAGTAGTAACATGAGATGTTGTAGGGCATAGTGGTCAATCTTTAGACCTATTCGTTGAGCTTTTCTCTGTAGTATCTCTATACTATCTCTCATATTAGGCTCAAATAGTCGAAGCCAGTTTGCACCTTTTTTGGGAGAGAATGAGTTATGTAGACTCTTGGCATCCTTCGCTTGACCTTGGTACTCAAAGATTAAGTAGTTGTCACGGTTTTTGTTTACAAGTTGGATTAGGGTATCTAGCTCTATTTTAGGTATCTTTTTATCTCGCTTTATAATAAGAAAATTAACTCCTCCAAATAGGGAGCTTTGAGATAAATAGGCTTTGGCTGTTGTGAAATTATACTCATCATAGTATTGAGTTCTTAGTGACTCCAAAGCATCGGTTTTATCTATATAGTATTGTATGTAGGAGTTGATTAGATAGCTATTCTCTCCATATAGTAACAATGCTCTTGGTGGGTTAGTTCTAAGTAGGTTTTCGAATTCTTTTTGGTACATATAACATTATAACAGAAAAAATAAAAATAAAAAAGAATAGAAATAAGTATTTATAAAAGTTAGCTTAAATAATCAAATTATTATTTAAAAACAGCTATAATTTATGAAATATTTAAATATGAGGGATATTACGATGAAAAAAATTTGGGATTATCGACGGTTAGAGCTGATAGTTTGGTTCGTTTTTGCTGTATTAGTTACGACTTCCACATTGATACTATATAGTTCTTATAGTGACTATAACAGTATAATTAGCTCTACAACTTCTATGGAGGGGGCGATAGTACACAAAATTATTATGTTGGTCTCTTCTACTATTCTTCTCTTTTCTCTACTAATTATGTATCTAAAGAGAGACTATTTTTTCTTGCAAACTACAGATAATGTAGAGGCTTTGGAGCAGTTATTAGAGGATATTAAACACTCCTCTGATACTAATAAAGTCAGAGAGTTTAAATCTATGCTAAAAAAGAGAGACCACACAGAGATATACTCTCTGATTTCTAAAATGATTAATGAACTCCAAGAAAGTAAAAAGATGGCAGATGATGCAAATAGAACAAAATCTATATTTCTCTCCAATATGTCTCATGAGATTCGTACACCACTTAATGGAATAGTAGGTTTTACAAAGCTTTTGAAATCTACAAAATTAGACCATGAGCAGATGGATTTTGTAACTACAATTCGTAAGAGTTCAGAGAATCTAATAGGCGTAGTTGATGATATACTAGATATTTCCAAAATGGAGTCTGGAAATATAGAGATTGAGAAGAGCTACTTTAATATTATGGATGAACTTGAGAATGTTATTGAGATTTATGCTATTGATGCTTCAAAAAAAGATATAGATTTCTCTATATGGATAGACCCAAGACTCTCAAACTTTTTGGTTGAGAGTGATTATGGAAAGATTAAGCAGGTGTTGATTAATCTAATCTCAAACTCTATTAAATTTACACCTAGTGGTGGAAAGATAAGTATAAATATAGAGAAGATGGGAATAAAAGATGATAATATTAAGGTTAGATTTAGTGTAAAAGATACAGGTATAGGTATATCTGATGAGCAGAAGGATAAGGTATTTGATGCCTTTACACAGGTAGATAGTAGTAGTGAGAGAAAGTATGGTGGTACAGGTCTAGGTCTTACCATTTCATTAGGTTTAGTACGGATGCTTGGTGGAATATTGGAGTTAAAGAGTGAGCTAGGAGTTGGAACTACTCTATCATTCTCATTGGATATGGCAAAGAGAGATATAACAACAGAGTATAACTATAAAGCTATGTCTGTAGCGATATACTCACCCCAAAGTGTTCAATTAAAAGATTCAGACCACTGTATAGATAGATATTTGGACTCATTCAAAGATATATCAACGTATAGATTTAATACATTTGTAGAGTGTCAAGATGCGAACTTGAACTCATTTGATGTATTATATATACACTATGATGAGATAGACAAAAAAGAGTTACAAAGAATAGTCGCAAGACATAGTTCTGATAGTCAAGTAGTTTTAGTTACAAAATTAAAAAATAGAGATACTATTTTGGATATTGCACCGATATTTTCACAAGTTCTCTATGAGCCTATACTCTTTTCTAAGATGGAAGCTTCTATTGAGATGCTATCTAAAAATAAAAAAGATAGAGTAGATGGCGATACACAACAGATGTTTCATGGATTAAAGGCTTTGGTTGTTGAGGATAATCCTATAAATTTAAAAATGATTGTCAAAACATTAGAAAATTTAGGAATTAGTTCAGATGTGGCAGAAAATGGAAGAATCGCTGTTGAGATGTATATTAAAAATCGTTGTTATGATGTTGTTTTTATGGATATACAGATGCCAGTTATGAATGGGGTAGATGCTACTAGAGCTATTATAGATTATGAGAAGAGAAATGGTTTAGAGCATACACCAATTATTGCAGTTACAACAAATGCTTTAAAGGGTGATAGAGAGAGATATTTAGCTTCTGGGATGGATGAGTATATAGCAAAACCTATTGATTTAAATAAGTTTATTAGAGTTTTAAAGCAGTTTTATTCAACAAAAGGAGTAGCTGATGGTGAAGATTTGGAAAAAGATATTTTGTTATACAAAGAGATTCCAACAGAGTCAAAAATTGTTGGTGCTATTTTGGGTAAGCTTGGTTATAGTGTAGATGTAGCTAAAAATATTGATGAGTTTAAAAATATGGTTGATGTAAATAGATATAAATCTCTTCTTTTGGATAGAAGTGAAAATGAGACAACACATAGTTCTGTAACGAGTATGATAAAAGATAGTACTATTCCTACACTTCTATTTGTTGATGATAGTAGCAAAGAGCCATTGAGAAGTGATAGAGATGCTTATAGATTTATTATTGATAAAACTTCTAATTTTAACTATATAAAAGATAGGGTTGATGAGATGATGAGATAGTTGGTAAATCTCTTTTATAAAAATATGATAAAATTCTTCTATTAAAACAGAAAGAATATATATGAGAATAGTGTTTATAGGAGATATTGTAGGTCGACCTGGTAGGTTAATGGTTGGAAAATACCTAAAAAAGATAAGAGAGAGATACAAAATAGATTTTGTAATCGCAAATTATGAAAATGTGAGTCACGGTTTTGGAATGACTCAAAAGAACTGCAAAGAGATTATGGGGTATGGCATAGATGCCATGACAGGTGGAAATCACTCTTGGGACAAGAGAGAGATATTTGAGATATTTGATTCATACCCCATAGTTCGTCCTATTAATTACCCCAATAGTTCTCCTGGTAGAGGTGTTTTAGAGGTTCAAGTATTGGATAAGCGAGTAGCTATTATATCTGTACTTGGTCACTACACTATGCCTATGGTAGATAACCCTTTTATCAAAATAGATGAGACAGTAACAGAGCTTAGAGCAGATGGAATCAAACACATTATAGTAGATATACATGCAGAAGCGACGAGTGAAAAGTTAGCGATGTTACATATCCTAAAAGATAGAGTTTCAGCTCTCTTTGGTACACATACTCATGTGGGTACGGATGATTTAGTTGTAGCCGATGGTTGTTGTTATGTGACTGATGTTGGACTTACAGGTTGTCGTGACCAAGTGATAGGGATGGACAAAAAAATTCCTATCAAGAGATTTATGACTGGACTTGGTGGTCATTTTGATATACCAAAAGAGTGTCAAGAGATTTTTCAGTTTGTTTGGTTTGAACTTGATGAGGAGGGTAGAACAACTATCGCCGAAAAGATTAAGATATATGATAATGGAGAGATGGTCATAAGTAGAGGAAGAGTGGAAAAATATTAACTATTGCCTTTAATCCCATTTTGGCTATAATTCCGACCATATTTCAGTAGGTAACCCCTATTATTAAAAGGATAGCCGTTGCAAGGTAAAGTTTGGAAATTTGGTGATAATATTGATACAGATTTGATTATAGCCGCTAGATACCTAAATACAAGTGAACCAAAAGAGTTAGCAAAGTATGTGATGGAAGATGCAGACCCAGAGTTTGTATCAAAGATGAGTGAGGGTGATATTATAGTCGCAGGTGAAAACTTTGGTTGTGGCTCTAGTCGTGAACATGCACCAATTGCTCTAAAAGCAGCAGGAATATCGGCAGTAATCGCTCCTACATTTGCAAGAATTTTTTATAGAAATGCTTTTAATATGGGTCTGCCTATTTTTGAGTTGGAAGAGTCAGCAGAGATTAATGAGGGTGATATAGTCAAAGTAGATATGGCAAAAGGAGAGATAATAAATATCTCACAAGCAAAAGTATATAAATTTACTCCTATTCCTGAATTTATGCAGGAGTTAGTTGATGCAGGTGGTTTAATAGCATTTGCTAAACAAGGGATAGAATCGAAAAAGGCATAAAAAATGGGAAGAAATTATAAAATTGGTATTATAAAAGGTGATGGTATTGGTCCAGAGGTAGTTGATGAGGCTATAAAGGTTTTGGATGCACTATCTGCAAATAATGGATTTAACTTGGAGTATCACGAGATGCTCATGGGTGGAGTAGCTATTGATGAGACTGGTGTTCCTCTCCCTGATGAGACAATAGAAGGTGTAAAACGGTGTGATGCTATCTTATTTGGTGCTATTGGTGGAGCAAAATGGGACAATTTGGAGAGACATCTAAGACCAGAGAGTGGTCTATTGGAGCTTAGAAAATCTATGGGAACTTTTGCAAATCTTCGTCCTGCTATGGTATATGATGAGTTAGTTAATGCCTCTACATTGAAGCAAAAGGTTGTTCAGGGTGTAGATATTATGGTTGTGAGAGAGCTTACAGGTGGTCTCTATTTTGGTCAGCCTAGAGAGCTTGGTGATGATAGAGCATATAACACAATGGTCTACTCCAGAGAGGAGGTTGTACGAATTGCCAAAGTTGCCTTTGAGATAGCGATGAAACGGGATAAAAGAGTCTGTTCTGTTGATAAGGCAAATGTACTAGAGGTGAGTCAGTTTTGGAGAGAGATAGTTATAGAGATTGCAGAGGATTATCCCGAAGTAGAGCTTACACATATGTATGTGGATAATGCAGCTATGCAACTTATCAGAGACCCAAAACAGTTTGATGTGATTTTGACAGGTAATATTTTTGGTGATATTCTATCTGATGCGGCGAGTATGCTTAGTGGTTCTATTGGACTTCTACCATCTGCTAGTACAGGTTCCAAGGTCGGACTCTATGAACCTATACATGGTTCAGCTCCTGATATTGCAGGGCAGGGTATAGCAAATCCATTAGCTACAATCTCAAGTGTTTCGATGATGCTTCGATATGCTCTAGGTGAGGATGAGTCTGCTAACAAGATTGATAATGCGATTAAAAAAGTACTATCTCTAGGGTATAGAACAGGTGACCTATCTGCTTATGATGCCAAAGAGATACTCTCCTGTTCTCAAATGGGTGATATTATTGCCAATTATGTATGTAAATCTGATAAAAAGTAGCATAGAAATCTATGGCACAGAGAGTTAGAGTACTAATAGATTGCAAAGATTCAAAGGGTTTAGTCTATAAAATCTCAAAAGTCTTTTATGATAGAGACTTAAATATTGATAATAACCGTGAGTTTGTAGACAAAGAACAGAGTAGATTTTTTATGCGTACGGTAGTATCTGGAGATTTTGATATTGAGGAGATGAAAAAAGCTCTAAGAGAGGTTATTCCTCTCTCTGCTAATCTACAAATCATAGAACCAAAAAGAAAAAAGATAGTTATATTAGCTACCAAAGAGTCTCATGCTCTTGGTGATATACTGATTCGTCATGAGGGCGAAGAGTTAGATGCTGATATAGAGGCTGTCATTGCAAATCATGATACCTTAGGGTCTCTTGTGAGACGATTTGATATACCATTTTTCTCTGTATCAGCAGATGGTATGAGTCGAGAGGAGCATGAGGAGCATATGATGAGACTAATAGATGAGCATGAGTTTGATATTATTGTTTTGGCAAAATATATGCGTATATTGACCTCTAATTTTGTATCTAAGTACCCAAAACAGATAGTTAATATTCATCACTCTTTTCTACCAGCATTTATAGGTGCAAATCCATATAAACAAGCATATAAAAGGGGTGTAAAAATTATTGGAGCTACTGCACATTTTGTAACAGATGATTTAGATGAGGGACCAATTATTGCTCAAGATGTTATCCCTGTTACTCACCGTTTTGAGTGGAGAGATATGCAAAGAGCGGGACAAGATGTAGAGAAGATAGTACTATCTCGTGCTTTGAATTTAGTTTTAAATGACAGGGTTTTTGTTTATGGGAATAGGACTATAGTTTTTTAAAACTGCTCAATTTTATCTCTGTTTAAACAAATAGTGATAGAATACGGTTCATTTTGTTTGGGATGTCTCAAATGAAAAATTAAACTACCAATCAGGAGGTCATTGTGGCTTTAGATACGGCTAAAAAGCAAGAGATTATTGCTAAATATTCAAGAGGTGAGAACGATACAGGTTCTACAGAGGTTCAAGTTGCACTTATTACTGCTAGAATCAAATACTTAACAGAGCATCTTAAAATAAACAAAAAAGACCACTCATCAAGACTTGGTCTACTTAAACTTGTTGGTCAGAGAAGAAGATTAATGAGATATTTGAAAAAGGTAGATTTAACTAGATGGAATAGTATAAAAGCAGACCTTGGGATTAGAAATTAAATCTCTTTGGGGTCAAATAGTAACTTTTGGTTGCTCTTTGACCCTTTTTTTTATCTACTCAATAAAGTTTAGTCTGTAACACTAAACTTTATTTATCAAAAAAACTAAGATAGACCTTGACAAACTAGACTCAATGTTGTATAATCCGTTCAATCTTCATGGTTAAGTACCTATTGAGGAAAAATAAGTGATAGGAGAAGTGTCTATATGAGCAAAGGGAATGAAAGCTCTTCAATAGAAGCTGAATTAGAGACTACTGAAGTTGAAGAGACTACAGATACTCAAGAGAGTGAAGTTTCAGAACTTGAAGAGATGAAAGCTTTGGTAGCATCTTGGGAAGATAAGTTTTTAAGAACACACGCTGGTTTTGAAAATAGCAAGAGGCTATTAGCAAAAGATAAAGCAGCCGCGGTAGCTTATGCAAATGAGAGTTTTGCAAAAGATATGTTGTCTGTAGTTGACTCATTTGAGTCAGCATTGGCTACAATTGAATCTACTAATAATAAAGATAGCAATGAAGATTTATTAAGTAAGATAAAAGAGGGGCTAAACTTGACCTATAGTCAATTGACTAAGGTGCTTGAGAAAAATGGTATCAAAGCGATTGCAACAGAGGGGGAGTTTGACCCTGATGTGCATCAAGCTGTTCTCCAAGAGGAGAGTGAAGAGCATGAAGCAGGTCAGATAGTAAAAGTTCTACAGAAGGGCTATACTATAAAAGAGAGAGTACTTAGACCAGCAATGGTAAGCACTGCAAAGTAAAATGCTACTAAAGTAGCAGAATATAATTTTATATATTAGTATAATAACGAAAAAATAGATAATTAAGGATAGAAATGAGTAAAGTATTAGGAATCGATTTAGGGACAACAAACTCTGCAATGAGTGTTTATGAGAATGGTGAGGCTAAAATTATAGCTAACAAAGAGGGGAAAAATACTACTCCATCTATTGTAGCCTTTACAGACAAAGGGGAGGTAATTGTAGGTGACTCTGCAAAGAGACAAGCTATTACAAACCCAGAGAAGACTATCTACTCTATCAAAAGAGTTATGGGGTTGATGTTTGATGAGGAACACGCTAATGAGGCAAAAGAGAGACTTCCATATCATATTATCAATAGAAATGGTGCATGTGCGATAGAGGTAGCTGATAAGACATATACACCACAGGAGATTTCAGCAAAAATTCTTATGAAACTAAAAGAGGATGCAGAGGCGTATCTAGGAGAGGATGTAACTGATGCTGTTATTACTGTTCCTGCTTATTTCAATGATGCACAGAGAAAAGCAACAAAAGAGGCAGGTACTATTGCAGGTCTTAATGTTCTAAGAATAATCAATGAGCCAACCTCTGCAGCTCTTGCTTATGGGCTTGACAAAAAAGATGCAGAGCAGATTTTGGTATATGACCTTGGTGGTGGAACATTTGATGCTACTGTACTAGAGACTGGTGATAATGTTGTTGAGGTTATGGCAACAGGTGGGGATGCGTTCCTTGGTGGTGATGATTTTGATAATAGAGTAATTGATTTTGTAGCAAATGAGTTCAAATCAGAAACAGGTGTAGATATAAAAGCTGATGTAATGGCACTACAGAGAGTCAAAGATGCAGCAGAGAATGCAAAAAAAGAGTTATCATCTGCAACTGAAACTGAGATTAATCTACCATTTATAACAGCTGATGCAACTGGTCCAAAACACCTAATCCAAAAGATTACAAGAGCTAAGTTTGAGTCACTAATTGATGATTTGGTAGAGAGTACAATCAAGACTATTAAAAGTGTTATGAGTGATGCAGGTGTATCTACTTCTGAAATTAATGAAGTTGTTATGGTTGGTGGAAGCACTAGAGTTCCATTGGTTCAAAAGGAGGTTCAGAAGTTCTTTGGAAAAGAGCTTAACAAATCAGTAAATCCTGATGAGGTAGTTGCTCTTGGTGCTGCTATTCAAGGTGGTGTACTAAAAGGTGATGTAAAAGATGTACTTCTACTAGATGTAACACCTCTAAGCCTTGGAATTGAGACTCTAGGTGGAGTAACAACCAAAGTAATTGAAAAGGGTACAACTATACCAGCTAAAAAATCACAAGTATTCTCAACAGCAGAGGATAATCAACCAGCTGTAAGTATTCATGTACTTCAAGGTGAGAGAGAGTTTAGTAAAGATAACAAATCATTAGGTATGTTTGAGCTTAGAGACATCCCTGCAGCTCCAAGAGGTGTACCACAAGTAGAGGTTACATTTGATATAGATGCCAATGGTATATTGACAGTATCAGCACAGGACAAAGGTACAGGTAAATCTCAAGAGATTAAGATTAGTGGTTCATCTGGATTGAGTGATGAAGAGATTGAAAAAATGGTACAAGATGCAGAGGCAAACAGAGCAGAAGATGAGAAGCGAAAAGAGCTTGTAGATGCTAGAAATCGAGCTGATGCACTAGTTCACCAGACTAAAAAATCTCTCAAAGATTTAGGTGATAGTTTTGATGCTACAGAAAAAGCAGGAATCGAAGGTGCTATAGCTGATGTAGAGGCTGTACTAAAAGATGACTCTGCAACAAAAGAGAGAATAGAAGATAAGGTTAAAATCTTAACTGAAAAATCTCATAAACTTGCAGAGGCTGTATATGCAAAAGAGCAGGGTGCTAAAGCTAAACCAGCTAAAAAGGCTGAAGATGATGATATTATTGATGCAGAGGTAGAGTAGTAATCTTTATCTCTTATATGGTGGTGCTTTTTTAAGCCCACCAATTTTACCAAAATATAGCGTAAAGCCCCTAGCTTCAGCTATGGGGATATAAGCG
>CAZSHP010000026.1:0-22450 GCA_964606545.1 uncultured Sulfurovum sp.
GCTTATATCCCCATAGCTGAAGCTAGGGGCTTTACGCTATATTTTGGTAAATTTACTCTCTTTAAAAGGTCTCTTTTTTATAACAAAACCTTAGATAACACCTCCTCAATATCAGCAACAGCGATAATCTCTACAGAATCCCTAACCTCTTCGGGAATATCCTCTAAATCCCTCTCAAAATTCTTTTGGGGTATTAGGGCTTTGGTTACTCCTGCTTTGTAGGCGGCTATTAGTTTCTCTTTTAGTCCACCTATTGGTAGGACTTTTCCTGTTAGAGTTAGCTCACCTGTCATTGCTACTTGGTTATCTACTCTTTTTTCTGATAGGATTGAGGCTATTGCTACAGCCATGGTGATTCCTGCACTTGGGCCATCTTTTGGAGTAGCACCTTCAGGGACATGGATGTGTAGGTCATAGAGTTTATAGATTTCATCTTCGCTGTTTTTGTATTTTTCTATAGTTTTTAGTGAGTTATTATCTATCAGAATCTTGACTACAGAGAAGGCGATATGGGCTGACTCTTTCATTACATCACCTAAGCTTCCTGTTAGTTTTACTGCTCCTTTTCCTCTGATTTTTATCGCTTCTATCTTTAGAACATCTCCACCAACAGATGTCCATGCTAGACCATTTACTACACCTATTAAGGGTTTATCCTCTATTCGTGATACCTCAAATACCTTTTTATCTGCATATTTGGCTAAATCTTCAATATTTAATCTTATTATCTTTAGAGACTCATCAGCCAAAAGAGCTGTGGCTGATTTTCTCATAAGCCCTGCTATTTTTCGCCGTAAACCTCTAACTCCTGGTTCTCGTGTATACTCATCTATAAGCACTTTTAGAGCATCATCACTTATTAAAAACTCCTCATCTGCAAGGGCGTGTTTTTTTAGCTCTTGTGGAATGAGATATTGCTTGGCAATCTCTAACTTCTCATCAGGGGTATAGGAGCTAACAGATATAAACTCCATCCTATCTCGTAGAGGTGCAGGGATTCCTCCTAGATCATTGGCTGTTGCTATAAATATAGCTTTGCTCAAATCAATATCAAAATTTAGATAGTAATCTCTATAGTTACTGTTCTGTTCAGGGTCTAGTATCTCTAAAAGTGCTGATGTTGGGTCTCCTCTGTGATGTTGTCCTACTTTGTCTACCTCATCCAAGACTATGACGGGATTCATGCTTTTGGCATTTATAAGACCTTGGACTAATCTACCAGGCATTGCACCGACATAGGTTCTTCTGTGACCTCTTAGCTCATTTACATCCTCTAGTCCACCTAGAGCTATTCTAACTAATGGTCGAGCTAGTGCATTAGCTATAGAGTTAGCTAGAGAGGTCTTACCTACACCTGGAGGGCCATAAAAACAGAGTATAGTACCTGAAGCTCCCTCATCGAGTGATATTCCTCGTCTTTGAGCCAATTCTCTTACAGAGAAAAACTCTACTATTCTCTCTTTTGGTTTGACTAGAGAGTAGTGGTCATTGTCTAGCTCTTGTTGAACATCCTTGACCTTTAATTTTTTACTAGAGAACTCTCCAAATGGCAACTCAAATATCCACTCCAAATAGGTATGAATCTGATTGGCATCACCACTCTCTGGGTGTATTCTAGCAAATCTCTCTATCTGCTTTTTTATCTCTTTGTGAGCATCTTTTTTGAGATGAGGTTTAATCTCTTCTAGTTTTTTTCTAAACTCTGCTATCTCCTCCTCTCTTTGGGCATCAACACCTAGCTCTTTGTTTATCTCTTTTATCTGCTCTTTTAAAAAATACTCTTTGTTTGTTTGCTCTATTTTGTTGTGAACTTTTGAGCGAATCTCTCGTTCTACTTTTGCAGACTCTATCTCTCCGACTATTATATCAATTAGGTGCATTAGTCTCTGCTCTATATTCTGCTCTTTGTATATATCATATGCTTCTGTTTTTGATATTTTTAATAGAGATGATACTAAATCAGCTGTTCTATAAGGCTCATCTGTTTCAGAGATAGTCTTTAGCAAATCTTGGGGTATGCTATTATGAATCTTTGATAGTAGTTGTAGTTTCTCATTGAGTACACCAATTAGTGCTTGAATCTTTAGCTCATTATACATCTCGTTCTCTATGAGATTTATCATAGAGCTGACAAAAGATAACTCATCAAACTCTATTCTCTCTATATCTGATGAGATTTCACCTTTTGCTAGACCTTGAAAGAGGATTTTTACTCTACCATCGGGGATGTGTACTTTTCTCATAATAGAGCCTATAACACCAACTCTATTTATCTCTTTTCCCTCTCTTGAACCCTCTGAACCCTCTTTGGTTGTTGTTAGGAAGAGTAGTGAATTTTTCTCCATTGCAAATGTAGCTGCATCTATGTCCTCTTGGTCTGTCAAGAAGATAGGACTTATCATAAAAGGGTAGAGGAACATATTATCCTCTATTATAATAGGCAGTTGCGTTGGAAATGGTTCGTAGTTACTAAGTTGCATTCTATAGCTATCCTTTAGTTAAATAGTTTGTCGAAGAGACTCTCTTCGGGGGCTTTAATATCTGTGGAGTTTAGTGCAGATTTGGCATTTTTATCTCTATATATTTTTGATGCTTTATCTTTTCCTATGCGATGATAGAGTCTTGATATATTCTCATTTAGGAGATACTGTGCCATATGTAGACGAACTTTTAGTGTATCTACAACTGGTCTATAGATGGAATTTGGATACTCTTTTATAAAATTATCTACCTCTTTTAGTGTATCTATCATCAATTTTTGGTCTTTATTTATATCTTTGACTCCTAAAAATGCTGCTTTTATCTTTAAAAATTTGGCTAATTCTATCTTTTGACCAGCTGCATGTTTTTGGATATATTCATCTAGGTAGTAGTCTGCCATCAAGTAGGTTTCATCTGCCATATGTGCTTGGGCTAATATCATTGTAGCTGTTGGTAGTAGAGGAGAACGCATGTGTTCACTCTTTAGTGATATATAGTAGTTGTCTGCTTTGTCAAAATTAGATGATGCTAGGCTCTTTATAATATTTTTGTACCAGTATAGTGCTGGTTTATCATACTCTTTTACTGTGTCCTTGTTTGCACATCCCACAAGAACAGCTAAAAGCATAGCTAGAAGAAAACTTTTTTTATAATCTGTTAACATCTGTAACCTTATATATAAATTTAAAAAATATAATACCTCAAACTCTATTACATTTCGCTATAATCCCCAAAAAACTAAAGGATAAATCTTGACAATTACAATTATCGGAGCGGGTGCTATGGGTATGGCAATGGCCTATGGACTCAAAGATAGATATAGATTGGAGTTTGTGGAGCCTGATATATCAAGACAAGATGAGTTAAAAAGAGAGTTTAATGCTGATGTATATTTTCCTGATGACTTTGACATAACAGATAAAAATATTATACTTGTAGTTAAACCTTATATATTAGAAGCCGTTGGTAGACAACTAAAAGGTAGAGCCAATACTCTATATTCTGTTTTGGCAGGTGGAACAATAGAGTCATTAAAATCTAATATAGATGCTAAGAGCTATATAAGAGTTATGCCCAATATATCTGCTAAATTTGGAGCATCTACTTCGATTATAACAGGTGATAGAGAGAAAAGAGAGGATGCACAGGCGATATTTTCAGCTATTGGTGATACTTTTTGGGTTGATTCCGAAAAAGAGATAGATATAGCAACAGCTGTTGCAGGTTCGGGGCCTGCTCTACTTGCACTTGTAGCAGAGGCTATGATGGATGGATTGGTCAAAGAGGGGATGAAACGTCCTGATGCTATAGGGATTACAAATTCTCTGTTTAAAGGCTTTGCGCCACTTCTAGCATCTACTCATCCTGCACTACTCAAAGATGCTGTTATGAGTCCAGCAGGAACTACGGCGGCTGCTTACTCTACATTAGAGGAGGGGGCTGTGAGAAGTTCATTTATAAAAGCTGTTGGGGAGGCTTTTCGGATAACTCAAAAATAAAATCTATTTTAATACCCCTACCTTTCTAAAAATATGGTACAATGGCAAAATTAATATTTATTTTTAAGAAAGGTTAAATATGAAACAGATATTGAAAGGATTAATATTTATATGGGGTCTACTCTTTACAACTCTTTTATATGCTGATGGAACAGATGTAACTATTACTGTAACGGATGCTTCTGCTGTTTATGAGTCAAATGGTCCTTTGAAATTCACTATTGAGCTTAGTGAAGCACCTTGGATTAGTACTGTAACTGTAAATTATACAACAGCAGATGGTACTGCAAAAGCTGGGGAGGATTATAATAGTACAACTGGAAGTGTCACTTTTTATCCATTTCAATCTACTAAAACTATAGAGGTTCCTATTATCAATAATGATATATATGAGGCTAGTGAGTTTCTATATTTAAATATTTCAAATTCTACTAATGGTTATGTTGTAACAGATAGTAGAGGAGTGGGTTATATACATGATGATGATATTGCTCCATTGAAGGCTAAAATCTATGATAGATATGAGAGAGAGAGGGATAATAATTGGATATTGAATTTTACTGTTGGATTAAATCAAGATGCTCCAAATGATATAACTCTAAATTATACGACAATAGATAGTAGCGCAATATCAGGAGATGATTATATGGAGTCAAATGGCACTCTTACTATTCCAAAGGGAAGTAAATATGGATATATTCCTATTACAATCGTAGCTGATACTATTCCTGAAGGTACAGAGCATTTTGATATTAAGATAAGCTCTATTTCCGAGGGTTCTATAGATAGAGATACAGCAATAGGTACTATAGTTGATGATGATGCAATAAAAGTCTATATGGATAGCGAAAATGTGACAGAAGGAAATAGTGGAGATAGTAACAAGATGCCATTTCGGGTATATTTGGGAAAAGAGTATCCTTTGGATAGTCCATTGACTATTCACTATGAGACTCAAGATGGTTCCTCTTCTCCTAGTGCATCATCAAGTAGTGATTATGTCTCAAAAACTGGAGATATTACTTTTAACAAAGGGGACAAGGAGATTATTATTTATGTAGATATTGTGGGAGATAATGAGATTGAAGAGAATGAATATCTGCAAATGAATCTATCAGGAAGTACCTCTATCAAAACAAGTTCATCTGAGTCTTTGATTCTCAATGATGATGGTGAGTATCCTTCTATCTCTTTTTCCTCTACAGAATATTCAATAGTTGAGGGAAATAGTTCTCAAAAAAATTTAGATTTTACCTTTACCTTGAATACTCCTGCACTTGATGGTAGTTCTTTTTATTATAAGACTAGCAATAATACAGCTCAAAATGAAAATGGAGATAATGATTATATCTATACTCATGGAAATAAGGCTTTGGATGAGGGTACAACAAGTTTTACTATATCTGTACCTATTAATGGAGATACCAAAATAGAAGAGGATGAGAGTTTTTATTTTAGTTTTTCAGATTTAGAGAAATTGAACTATGGAACTACTGATAGAGCCAAAGGAGTTATTCTTAATGATGATGGAGAGTATCCTACTTTGTCATTTACAAAGAGTAGTTTTTCTATAGAAGAGGGAGATAGTGGACAGAGGGATATTAATTTTACTTTGAGTTTAGATTTACCTGCGTTGGAGGGGTCTCATTTTGATTACTATACCAAAGATAACTCTGCTAGTAGTGGTGAGGATTTTGTAGCTATTAGTAGAACTACATATAATATTCCAACAGGTGAGCAGAATATTACTATTCCTATTAGAATTAATGGAGATACAACTATAGAGGATGATGAAGATTTTTATCTATTGATAGATAATGAGAGTGAGAATCTAAAGATAACAGGCACACAAAGTCCCACAGGTACGATTATTAATGATGATGGCTCTTTTCCACAAATTGATATAGAAAAAGAGAGTTACACTACTGTAGAGGGTAATGATACTTCTCATACAATAGAGATAAAGTTAACATTAGACAAACCAGCTTTGGTAGATACTACTATAGAGTATTATACGCAAGATAAAGATGCACAAGATGGTAGCACTTCTACAGAGGATAATGATTATATAGCAAATAGAGGAACTATTGATATAGAAGAGAATAGTACCTCTGCTATTATAGAATTAACGGTTAATGGAGATACTAATATTGAGCCAAATGAGGATTTTAGACTCTATCTAAGAGATGGTGAAAATTTAACTATAGGTAGAGATAAGACAACTATTACAATTATAAATGATGATATACATACCCAAGAACCTTTTGAGTGTGACGAGCATATGTATTTATCTAGTAGTATCAAAAGAGGTAGTGAAGTTACAGGCAAGATGTGGCTTCATAGAATTGATACTATAAAATCACCATTTGGATTTGAGGTATTAGATGATGAGGGAGATGTTAAACTATATAACGCTTTGGCATATAATGAAAAAGATAATTATATTTATGGATTATATTATAAAGAGTTATTCAAAATAAGTAAAACAGGCAAAGTTATGAGCTTAGGAGATGTGAGTAGATTGCCAGAATTGTTAGAGAATAAACAAGCTTATGCAGGGGCTAGTTATAATGGATATTATTATGTTACAGGATTTGGAGTTGATTATGACAAAATCTACAAGATAAAGTTATCTGATAGTGATGATGAAAGAACAGTAGAAGAGATAAATCTAACAATAGCTGTATCTATCAAAGATTTTTCATTCTCTTCAAAAGGAGAGTATTTATATGGGATAGCAGATGGTGGAAAGCTTACTAAAATTGATGTGAGTAGTGGAGAGGTTTCATTTATTGGAGATTCTCATGATGGGTATGAGTTTGACTCATCATTTTCAGATAAAAATGGGCGATTTTTTGCAAATGATAGTAATGGTAATGGATTTTTTGAGTTTAACTTGGAGGATGGAACAAAGAGATTTTTATCTGATTCGCAACCAGCTGATTATAATGATGGTGCTAACTGTATTAACTCCTCTTTGGTATTTACTGATTATGGGGATGCTCCTATGCGTTATGAAAATACATGGCACAATATATCTAATGGTATATATTTGGGTGACAAGATAGACCATGATATAGGCTCTTATGATACTGAAAATGCTGATGGTGATGATATAAATGGTTTAGATGATGATGACGGTGTGACTCTACTTGATGGTACAGATATAAATGGAACATATTTTGAAGCAGGTACTACTCATCAACTTAAAGTGAAACTCTCAAAAGAGGCCTATTTAAAAATATGGATAGATACGAAGATAAATGGAACTTTTGATAATGGTGATGATTTGGTCTATAATTCAGGTGTAAAACTTAGTGCAGGAGTTCATACGATAAGTTTTACTCTACCTGCGAATTTACCAGAAAATATCAAAACCTATCTAAGAGCTAGAGTCTCATCTTATCCAAGTATGAACCCAACAGGATTTGTACTTGATGGTGAGGTTGAGGATTATATGATTAAATTTGGAGTAGGAGTTCAACCACTAAGAGGTAAATTTAATATAGAGAGAATTGATAGCAAAAATTATCTTGTTGGAACAGATAGACGAAACGCATGGTATACACAAATAGCAGGGTTGGATTTTGATTACTCTTTGGTCTTTTATAACAATGACTTTACTTCTGAGCAGACTATATCTAATGTTACAGCAAAAATAGAGTTGTTTGATAATATAAAAAACAGTGCTATATATGAGAGATATATACATATTCCTGCAAGTTCAACGGATAGTAGATTTGATTTTGATGATTCTAATTCTCCTATTGATGATTTGAGTGAACAATCAAGTAGTAGTTTTCCTCCAATTCCTGCTTCAAGGAATGTTATATTTAGAGTGACCTATCCAATAGATAAAGATGGAAATATTATTCAGTCTGATTGTGAATCGTTGCCAAAAGAGTGCTTTGATAATTTTACTCATACTAAAACAGAATTAGCAAGAGATAATTTCGCCATTCGTCCTGATAACTTCTATATCTCTATTTTTGATAATAATATAGAGGGTGCAACTAGTAGTCCACTAAAACACTCTCTTAGTATGGCTTCAGGATATGATTATAATCTAACTATAGTTGCATCTAGGTATCTAACTTCTACTCCAACTATGGGATATGACAAGAGTATAACTTCTCAATTTGATTTTAACTCAACAGCAGGGATAGATACAAATACCTCTCCTATTGTTAAAAGTATAAGCTTTAATAATGGTCTTTTTAATGATTTGAACTTTACTCACCAAAATGTAGGTAGATATATTTTAAAGATACCAAATGATACTAATTGGAGTGGAGTTGACCAAAATAGTAGTGTAGAGCAGTGTATAGCCAATAGTGGGGAGAGAGTTCCTAATGAGATGGGGTTAATTGGATGTAGTATTGTTACATATAAATTTCCAATAGAGATGACTTTTTTCCCACACCATTTTGATATTGATTTAAATATAACAAATTTACCAAAGAGTACTCATGATGATTTTGTTTATATGAGTGAAGTAAATAGTACTTATGCCAATACAGCTATTGCATTTCAAGGAAAAATATTACCAAAAAGCAAAGATGGAAACATTACCACAAATTTTACAGCAAGTTGTATATCTCAAGATACCAATCTATCTATAGATTTAACCTCTCTATCTGATAGAGGTGGGGCTAATATTGCTATTAAAACAGCTAGAGGAAATCCACTCTATTTTGTTAGAGCATTGAGATATAACAATGATAGTAATTTTACAATAACAAAAGATAATGTCTTGAGTAATCTTTTATTAGTTACTTTAAATAAAGAGCAGTTTTTAGATACCAATGGAGGTTCTATTCCATTAGATATACGCTTCAATATAGATAAGAACTCAACAGAACCAACCAATCCTATACAGATTACCTTTAATAAACTAGATATAATCTCTCCAACTTCATCTTCCTTTGCAGAGGGACAGAGTAATTATATTCCAATAGGAACAAAAGATATAAATAGGAGAAAAAATTTCTATTATGCTAGAGTTGTATCAGCTTTGCCAATCTATCCAAGAGTCAATATGAATATTTCACCAGTTATCAAGACTCCACTTTATGTAGATTTATATTGTCAGACAGCTATTCCTGATTATTGTATAGATACGAATATTATTTCCAATAGTAGAGTAACAGGCACAACAAGAGAGCAAAATGGTTGGTATATATCTGTGAAACACAATGGAGATGTAGATGGTAATGTAACAGGATTGCATGATAATCCTAATATTTTGGATAGTAGAGAGAATTTTGTGAATGTAGAGGATGGGAATATAACTCTAAATGGTGGTTCAAACCATCTAACAGATGCAAAGGTAAATGATTGTAGTGTTTTTCAATCTACTACTGTTACTATTATAACTACTCCAGAGCTAAAATTTGAGCCATCTCAATATATTATTGAGTGTACTGAAAATAATGCTTCTCAGTGGACGGGAATTGGTAAGACAGGTAATATTTTGGATATTAAACCAAAAATTGGAGAGACAGGGAAGATGGATTGGTAGGCTTTTATCTTTTTTCCCTAACAATCACCAACCGTTGAGGTCTAAATAGTGAGCCTTGTAATAACAGATGGTGTATTCAAAACTTAATATAAAATTAAAATTTTTATTATAATTAAAAAATCAATTAAACCTTATATTATTACTTTTATACTATAATTTTAGTATTTTTTAATAAAAAGGTTTAATTGTGAAAATTATAATAAAATTAATATTCTTGTTTTTGATTACAATATTTCATCTAAATGCAGATGAGATTCAATTGACAGGGACTTTGCGAGATTTTCATGCTTCTCATCCTGATTTTGAGATGAATAAGGATGCCCAATGGAACGGTAATTGGGGTTTTGCAGGACTTGACCAAGGTATTGTAGAGGAGACTTTGGGAAGTGATAGAAAACCTGTTTATAAAGGTCGATTTTGGACAAGTACTTATATAGGTGGTTTTTGGACAGATACTAAATCTACAAGTAATTCAACTAATTTCAATCAATGGTATAATAATACAGCAGGGGTTAATCAATCTATGCCTTATACTATTACTCTACAAAAACAGGGGGATGTTTATGTATATGATAGTGCCGTTTCGCCTGTGGGAATAAAAGAAGGGGTTCAACATGTAGGATTTTTCCCACTAGATAATCAACTCTTTGGCAATGAAGATAATGAACATAACTACCATATGACTTATGAAGTACATTCAAAATTTACCTATCAAGGTGGAGAGACATTTAAGTTTAGTGGGGATGATGATGTTTGGGTTTTTATTGATGGGAAATTAGCTGTTGATATTGGAGGGGTTCACTCTCGAATAGAGAAATCTGTTAATTTGGATAATTTAGATTTAACTGAAGGGGAGAGTTATGATTTTGATATGTTTTGGGCAGAGAGACATACTGTTGAGTCAAATTTTAAGATTACTACTTCGATTGAGTTAGAAGATACAACACCACCATCCACCTCATGTGCTACAGTAAACTATTCAACATCTGGCAATTCATGGATAGAGGGAGAGAATCATCAAGAGTATAGTAATAATTTAGATATTACAAAAATTATTGAGATGAATAATGCAACAGAACTTCGTATTACAGTTAATGGAGAGATAGAAGATGGTCATGGTTATGATTATGATTGGATTTATATTTTTGATGAGAATGGAAATGAACTTTATAAAGATGATGGTGTATTAGATAATACTCCATTTATCGTTACAGGAAATAAAGTTACTATCAAACTACACAGTGATGGTTCAGTAAATGGTTCAGGGGCTACTATTAAAATTGAAGGAATGGGATGTGAAGGGAAACCTATATCAGGATATATATTTGAAGATATAAATCATAATGGAATAAAAGATAATGGAGAAGATGGACTCAATCAGAGTAGTTATATCAAACTGTGTAAAGCTGACAACACATTTATCTCTAGTGTAGAAGCAGACTCTTCTACGGGTCTATATACTATATCTGCTGTAGGGGTTGGTAGTTATAGACTTATTGAAGATGCCTCTAATAGTAGTGATTGTACTACCTCAACTGATGCTAATGGTTATATATCTACTACTGCAAATAGTATAAATATTGAAGTAAATGGTACAGATTTATTAGATAAAAATTTTGGTAACTATAGTGGTTCAACTGTCAGTGGATATGTTTATTATGATAGTGATAAAGATGGTCACAGAGATGATAATGAGATAGGCATTGCAAATGTTGATTTAGAAATAAAACGGTGTGGAAATATCGCTTTTGCTACAGCTACTACAGATGCTAGTGGTCATTATACTTTTTGGGTTCCAAAACGAAATGATTATGCTGATAGATGGGTTGGAATTTGGGAGACTGATTTAGAGGGGTATACATCTACAGGTGATGAGTTTGATAATGGAGATGGTAATCAAATAGAGAAGAGTGGGGCAGAACAAGACCATAATTGGCTCTGTTTTAGTAATAGAATGGATGTCAATTTTGAACAGGGTGGTCAAGTTCTAGTGGGTAATAACTTTGGGGATATTGTAGATACTCCTAGTGTGCCATTTACATGTAGTTCCAATAGTTATTTAACATCAAGCAATGACCTATTTTCATTAAATTTTATAGACAAGACATCCACCCCTCTAAAAGAGAACTATACTACTGAAAATATTAATGCTATAGGGTATAATGTAGAGGATAATTTGATTTGGGGTTGGAGTAGAAGTTCTAAAAAGATTATTCAGATAGATGCAAACTATACTGTCAAAGAGTTTGATACAGATATACCCCCATTTGATTTTGTAGCAGGGGATATATCCAAAGATGGTGTACTCTATCTATCAGGTTATGATGATAGTAATGGTTCAGAGAGTAAGTTTGATAATCATACTATTTATCAAGTTCAGATAGATGATGGAGTTCCCACATATGTAGGTTCGGTTTCATATAGCAATACAAATATACACTTTGGAGATTATGCTATAAATCCAAAAGATGACCATCTCTATGCAGTAGATTCTCATAGTGGACATCTCTTTAGAGTAAATCCTGATACAGGAGAGGTTAATGATTTAGAGAAGGTATCAGGGCTTATTGATAACCAAACATATTTCCACTCTTATGTCTTTGATAGTGATGGAAATATCTACTTTTATAGTGACCAAAACAATGCTATGGTTTATAAAGTTAATCTATCTAATGTTACAGCAGAGGATATAGCTAATCCATCATTTACAGCAACACAATTTACAAATATAGCAGGAATAGCTGCAACAGGAGATGGAGCTAGATGTGCAAATGCCAAAATGCCTAGTTTTTTGGAACCTACAGGGTGTATTGCTAGTGCATTTATGTTTCAAAATCTTCATACGGATGTATCAGCACTCAATTTGGCTAGTGGAGATATGGCACTTGTACAGCTAGAATCTATCTCTGATGATACTATTAACTCTGAAGGATTCAATAAAAAAGATGGCTTTTTTTGGGGATATAATCAAACTAAAAAAGATGGAACAGTTGTAAAAATAGGTATGAATCCTAGTGGTAAATGGGCTACAAAAGAGTTTAAAATAGAAGGGCTTGATGGATTTAGCTCTTATGTTGGAGATATTGATAATAATGGACATCTCTATCTCAAAGAGGGGGGAAGTAGCAAACGAGTTGTAATTATTGATTTGGACCCAAATTCAAATAGTTATCTAACTAAGCTATCAGAGATTCAACTTAGTAAAAATCTTACTACAGCTGACTGGGCATTTAATCCGATAGATAATATGCTCTATGCTGTTAATAATGGAAATAGTAATAAAATAAAATATCTCTATAAAATCAATCCCAATAATGGTCATATAATCTATAAAAAGGATACGAATTTAACAGAGAAGAGAACTTTTGGGGCAGGTTTCTTTGATGCAAATGGATTTTACTATATTTATGATAATAACACTGGAGAGATATTTAGAATAGATGTAGCTAACTCTCCTATAGCAGTACCTTTTTCAACAGGAGGTGTTGTTAATAAAAATGATGGTGCAATGTGTACGGATATTGAGTTCAAATTTGATTTTGGGGATTTGCCTGATAACTATCCTACTAGATTAGAGAATAATGGAGCTAGACACTCTCTTCCTACTTATGGAGAGCCTACGGTTTATATGGGTAGTGGAATAACTCATGAAAATAATGGAAAACCATCAGAAAATGCTGATTTGGATAGCAATGATGATGGGGTTAGTTTAGGTAATTACTCTCTACAAGCCCAAACTATCAATGCAGGGTCTATCACTCCTCTAAAGATTACAACTCATGGAGCAGGATATTTAAATGCGTGGATAGATTGGAATGGAGATGGAGATTTTGATGATAACTTGGAACAGATAGCTTCTAATATAAATGGAAATAGTGGAGAGATAAATCTAAATGTTGTCTCACCAAGTAGTACTAATGATATAGTCACCTATGCTAGATTTAGATATAGTTATCAGAGAGATTTAACCCCAACGGGTTCAGCAGATGATGGAGAGGTAGAGGACTATAAGATAACAGTTCATGCCGATTTTGAACCATTTACTTGTAGCGAGAGACTCTATCTCTCTAATCGTACAGAGTTGGGGATTGGTGGAGAGGATAGTGGCTCTACATGGTTACATGGTTTTTATGCTATGAGTCCCTCTTTTGTTCCAATTGGTAGTGGATTTGTAAGTGATAACGGTGGATATAATGCTATAGGATATAATGTTCAAGATAACTTTATCTATGCACTTTATGGCAATGAGCTACTTAAAATTGATAAACATGCCAAAATTCAAAATCTAGGTGTTGTAGATGGATTGCCAAACACTCAACTCTATGCAGGAGAGTTTGATAAAAATGGATACTACTATGTCAGTGGGAATGGTGCTGATGATAATCAAATGTATAAAATAGATATAGCACAAAGAGAGGTTATTAAAACTATTACCTTATCTGAGTCTGTTCGTTTTTGGGATATGGCTATTGATACCACAGGCGAGTATTTCTATGCAATGCTTATAAAGGATGGAGATAGCAATAGTGATTTTCATAATGATAAGTTTGCAAAAATAGATATTGAGACAGGTAATATTACAACTATTGGAGATACTCATAAACATGAAGGTTCATATATTAGTTTAATCTTCTCTGATGCTTCAGGCAAGGTTATAGCAATCTCAAATGATAATGCAATGTTTGAGATAGACCCATCTAATGGTAAAATGTATTGGCTTAAACCTACACCAAGTCTGAGTTATTACAATGATGGAACAAGCTGTCCAGATGCTGAATTTACACTTCCTCCAAGAATGCCAAGACTCTCAATAGGAGATGTAGAAAAAGCAGAAGGAGATAGTGGAGAGACTATATTTGAGTTCAAGGTCTCTATTGATGCTGAATTGCCTATGATGCCAATAGGGATGCCTGCTATGTTTTTTTATAGAGTTATTGATGGAAATGGTAATGATATTACCCCTCCTCATGGTGTAGCAACTCAAGAGGATAATGACTTCAAAGGTGGTAGTGGAATTGGTATAAATATGGATATATTCTCAGATGATAGAAGCCAAACTATATCTGTACCTGTCTATGGAGATACTAAAGTTGAAAAAGATGAAGAGTTTTATGTAGAGATATATTTCCCTGCAATGTTTCCCCAAAATTTTTGTATGATGGGTAAAGATAGAGGGGTTGGAGTTATTTTAAATGATGATATAGAGTTAAGTATTACTAGAACCAATGGAGATTTGAATGATAGCTCTTTATATACTCAAATAACTGGTAAAGATTTTGATTATTCTATAATATCCCATGGTGGAAATATTATAGAAAATATGACTCTAAAAGTAAAACTGATAGATAATAATGCTACAGATAATATTTTATATACAAGTTATAAGTATATGGATAGTAGTGATAGGATAGATATTGTAGATGAGGATGATTTAGCCATATTAAGAGCTAGTAGAGATGCTAGTTTTAGAATCTCTTTTCTAAAAGATGAGAATGGAACAATAGTTCATGGAGATTATGCTACTCAAGAGGCTTATAGTGAGATAGAGAGTAAGGTAGGGTATACACAGACTTCAAGAGATGTTAGTGACCATTTTGCTATTAGACCTGATAGTTATTTTATTAAAATAGGTGATATAGATGAGGATAACAATAGTGTAACTTATCTAAATAATAATATACAGAGTAATACCTATTTTGGTTTGGTAGCAGAGTATCCATATATTTTGGAAGTAAATGCCACTAGATATAATTCTCAAGAGAGTGTTGCAAATTATAATAGTGATGTTAATGTAACATTGATTTTTGATTCACAAGCTAATGGAACAAAGTGTAGTAGTGAGATTAATATATCAAAAGAGAGAGGGTTTAGTAGTGGTAGATTGTTGGATTCTATCTCTCATAACAATGCAGGGAAATATCTATTGTCTGTTAAAGATAAAAAATGGACAGCTATAGACCAAAGTAGCAATGATAATTTGTCGGGATGTATTATGGGTAGCCATTCAAATATAGCAGATGATAGAGGTAGAGTAGGTTGTAATATTGTATCTAATAATGGAGAGACTCTTTTTGATATAAAGTTAAAATTTATGCCTTATAGATTTGATATGAATAGTGTTTTGTCTAACCAAAATGGCTCTACAAAAGATTACCTATATATGAGTGATTTAGAGGAGTCTGCTGATATGGGAGTAAGAGTTGATAATAATATTATTGCACGAGGAGAAAATGGAACTAAATTAACAAACTTTAGTCAAGGTTGCATGGCTGAAGGTATGCTCTCTTTGGATTTGAACTATACAGCTCTGTTGGATTCAGGATTGCATTATAAAGGTGAAGAGTTTAATATAACCTCTATACATAATAAATTAGTTTTCCCTCAACAGATAGTAGCTTTAAATAATAGTGAATTTAGTGTAAATGATGCAACTTTTTTGAAAAGAATAGATATAAATGCTACTAAATTTAACAATAGTGAATTAAATGTTAGTATGCTTTATAATATGCAGAAAACTTTTGATGACCCTACAAATCCAATAAAAGTAAATTTTATCTCATTAGATTTAAATACAACAGGTATAAAATCAAAAATGAGAGGAGAGGATAATTCTCCTATAGGAATAGGTAATGTAGATGCTAATAGAACATTCTATTTTGCTAGAGTTGTATCAAGAGTAAGTTCATATCCTCCAACAGATAGAAAAAGTATTTTAACACCACTCTATGCAGAGATATTTTGTAAAAAAGTAGAGAGTGATAATAGATGGTGTAGAGATACAATGAATTTAGCTAATCTTGGTACGACTATAAGTAAGACAGTAAGAGGTTGGTATTTGGCAAAAGAGCATAATAGTACAACAGATGGTGGCGTAATTAAACTTGTAAGTGATAATAGTGATATAGTAACAAACTATACAGACTCTATTCCACCTTTTGTAAATGGTAAAATTAGTGGAATTACAACTAATTATATGTCAGAGAATGTTGAAGGAGAGAACAAAGCAGAGATAGCTATCTATACAGATATATGGTTGAGATTCAATAGAAGGTCAGTTGCTGGTACACCATTGGGTACATCATCTTACTCTGTGGTTATTCAAGGCATTTCATCTACAACCGGAGCTGGTAATACAGGACATTTGATGCAGAGTGTGCAAAAAGTCGAACATAATGGTAAAATGTCATGGTAGAGTTACAAAAAAAACGAGGTATCGCTATGATAGAGCTTATCTTTGCTCTAGTTATTATTGGAATAGCTCTTATGTCTGCACCTTTGTTGATTCATCAGTCTATTCGTAGTGGAAATGTTGCTATACAACAAGAGGCAATAGCTGCTGCTTCATCACAAGTTGCAATTATTTTATCTATGCACTGGGATGAAAATAATAATACCAACTTGGCAGGTTCTTCTCCTATATTAGATGTCAATAGAACACCTTTTGATTTTAATAAAACAGTTGTACCACGAGGGTTATTAAATATAGTAGGTAGAAATATAGAAGAGGGAGGAGAATTAAAAACTGCTACTCCTTTTGTATCTTTTGGTATGGATAGTGGAGAGGTAGATTATACAGATTTTGATGATGTGGATGATTATGATAATAGTACTTTTGGAGTTATTGTTTTCAATAGTGAGGAGACAACAGCTGATGTAGGTGATTATATAGATATTGATATTAATATGAGTACACAGATAAATTATACAGAAGATAGACCTAGAGGAGATGTTTTAACAGGCTCTAATATTATAATAAATCCTATAGGTGCAGTTAGTAGAATTAGTCGTAATTCTCCAGCAGGTAATCCTATTACCAATATTAAATTTATTCATGTAAATCTAATATCTGATAGTGGAGTTGCAGAGTTGGATAAAAATATCACTTTGGAGGCTTTTTCTTGTAATATTGGGACAACACTACCTTTAGGAGAGGAGAAATTATGATAAATATCAAAAGAGCTTTTAGCTTAATAGAGGTTATTTTTGTGTTAATTATTTTAGGTATTGTAGCCTCTATATCGTCACAGATTATTGTACAGGTTTATGAGAATTATATAACACAAAAAGCTTTATATAATACTACAACAAAAACAGAATTGGTAGCAACTCAGATTGTTAACCGTTTATCTTATGTTGTTGATGGTACAACGGTTACAAAAAATCTAAATACACCTTTGCCATACAATGCTACCAATGAGAATTTGAATTGGAGAAAATTGACAAATATTATTACTGATAACAACTTTACAACTGTAGAGTGGATTGGTTATGATAATGATAGTTTTTCAGCAGGTGCAACACCTTTTTGGAGTGGTGTTGCAAACTATAAAACAGCAACAAAGAACTCTTTTAGTAGTCCAGGTTCTACCTTTTCATCTGTAAATACAATCATAGGGAATTTATCAGGAGGAAGAGTTAAATTAGATGGAACAGGAACAGGTTTACCAGCAATTGTTTTTAGAGAAGAGGCAAAGAAATATAGTTATACTTTGGATTATAGTCCAGCTTGTATGGGATTGGTATTAAATGATAATAATATTACACCTTTTGACAATAATGTCTCATGTATATCTCGTGTAAGTATGATAGATGATACAAACTTGAGTTTTCCAGATGCAAAGGCAAAGATAGTAACAGAGAGATACAAGTTAGTATGGTCTGCATATGCTCTAATTCCTATAGACCCTGATGGTGATGGATTATTTGATTTATATCTTCATTATAATTATCAACCTTGGAATGGAGATAACTTTAGTAAAAGAGCAGATGGGACAACTACTCCTAGAAGTCTATTAATAAGAGATGTTTCTGTTTTTAAATTTACAGAAAATGGTGGAGTACTTCAATTAAAGCTATGTGCTACAGAGAATATTGGTGAAGATTTTGGTGTTAGTAGTTGCAAAGAGAAGGCTGTTATAAGATGATAAATCTAAAACATAAAAAAGCATTTTCAATGATAACAGCTATTTTCGTCATATTTATTATGAGTTCAGTTACTATGCTTATTATGAATATTTCAGGAAAGACAGTAAAGGCTACAACTCATCAGTATCAAAAAGAACAAGCAGAACTCTTAGCTAGAAGTTATACGGAGTTAGCTATATTATATGCTTTACATTATGAGAGAAATGCTACTAATGGATGTTTGGAGAGTATCTCTGACCACTTTGGAGAGATGAGTCCAAATGGGTATGATATTAGAATAAATATTCAATATATTGGTAAGGGTAGTGAGTTAGCTAATTGTTCTGCAAGTAGTGTGATTGCAACATTAGATGGTGCAACGGGATTTGATAAGACTATCTCTTTGATAATAGATACTTTTGTAAGTTATAAGGATTTTGATGACCCAAGTTCATTAGTGGCTAATGGAGATAGAAATATAACCTTTCATAGAAGAACTTTGCAAAAACTTTAATTAAAAAATTAGTTAATTATTTAATTTTTTAATTGATTTTATTCTCTATTTATCTTTCATTTACATAAATTGGGTATAATATAACACTTAAAATAACAGTTAAAAAGAGCTAAAAAACTCTCCTTAACAGATTTTTTTTAAGTATAACAAAACAAAAGGATTTGTCATGAGTAAAAATATAGTGGGAAGACATTTTGAACTATCAGATTCAATCAGAGACCACATCTCAGATAGTATCGACGGATTAGATAAATACAACTTAAACATCATTTCAACAAATACAGTTATATCAGGTGATAACAAAGCAAAAGCAGGTGTGGCATTTGAGCTTGTTATAAAACTAAAAGATAAAAACACTATTGTAATTACCCAAAGAGACAAAGATGTCTATACAGCAGCAGATTTAGCATTTGGTAGAGCTCAAAAGGCTTTAAGAAGACATGCTGATAAGATTAAAGACCATAAAGTGATGTCATTCAAAGATTTAGGAGCAGAGGCAGAGGCTATCCTAGATTTAGATGTAGAAGAGGTAGATATAGTCCCTATGGATTTAGAGATGCACAAACCACTAGATTTTAACGAAGCAATTGAAGCACTCAAAGCTGAGAAAAAGAGACAATTTATTGTGTTTAATGACCACGACGGACTCATGAGAGTTATGTACAAAAGAGTAGATGGGAAGTTTGGTCTATATTAATATTTTTGGTGCGTTTTAAAACGCACTTTTTTATATTTATAGTCTTTGATTTTTTGGTTTATTCATAGTTAATTATAATAACAGTTTCAACAGAAATTAAGAAAAATATGAAGATAAGTATAATGAAATATTTAAATTAGATAGGTATATTAAATTTAAATCTATTTCGTCTATAGATATGTTTTTTTTTCTTTATTTCGCATTTTTTTAATAAATAACTATTATATCCATCAAAAATCACCTCTTTTGCAATTATTTTAGCTTTATCTATAGTTCCATTAACATCAAAGAGATAAACTTTTCCAAAAAGGACAAATCCTTTTTTATAAAAAAGTTTCGTTTTTTTACTACTAAATTGACCCTCACTATAATAATTATTTTTAAGCATATAAGATTTTCTATTTATAAAAAACATTAATTTATCTTTTTTTACAAATTTTTCTATATATTTTTTTGCAGTAATTTGATAGTATTTTTTTTTATAATTTGTCTCTAATGGGATAGTTCTACTAGTTACTCCAATAAACTCTATCTCCAAAGCAGATAGAGATAGTGGATAAATAGCAAGAAAAATTAATACTATATAATATTTATACAATGGTATTCTACCTTTCTCTTTCCAAAGACTTCCATTTTTACTTCATAGCAGGTAAATTGATTTGTGATATTATCATCAGCTGTAATTACTATAGTGGTATCATTAATAGTCGTAGAGTGAAGCCAATTTGGCATATCTGTTACTTCTATATTATATGTTGGTGGTATATCATGAGGAATAACTATATTATAATTAAGTTTGTGGGTGATATTAATATCACTACTAGATGTATAAGTGTGTGTAGTTTCTCTATGAGTATCAATTTCATTAAATATATATCTCAAAATATCATCCCCAACAAAACTATATTTGGTAGTATTATTTTCAATAACCTCTATTTTAGTTATACTGTTTGGAATTTTGGAGTCTACTCCTGTTGGAATATTTGTTGCATTAATCTCTACCTTGGGAAAACCTATACTCTCATTAGCTTCCAATTTTTTTGAACTATTATCTTCGGCTATCCAATAATTTGAGATAACATCATTTTTATATTGAGATAATGTACTATTATACTCTCCTGCAATGTAACCAACGCCATTAAACCAAAGATAATCACAATTTTTATAATTAAAATTATGTCCCAAGGTAGAACCCAATTCCAATGCTGTAGTAGGGTTAAACATGGCACTAAAATCATAATAATTCTTTTGTATTAATTTATTGTCTTCATCCTCTTCTCCTATGTAATTATCTCCACCCAATATACTATTTTTTATCTTAATCATATCGGCTTGGTCTTTACTAAAATCTGCTCTCTCCTCTTCATCATCTAAACTAGTGACATCAAATGAGTTATATATATTTATAGCTTCTAGCAAGATATTTTTTGAGTTAGTTAATCTCTTAGCATCATCAATCTCTCCCACCTCTTGACGATTCAAGATAGGAACAGGATTAGATGCTAACTCATTGTATTCGATATCTTGACCATTATAACTCATAGTTTTTGTTTGTATATCATCTGAATTAAAATATTTAAATGCCAATAAATACTCTATTTTTGCTACTCCAACTAAAATTCCTGCTCGTATAAGTTTACTTTGTTCTCCCGTCAAATTCATATCATCATATCTAAATGTATAATTTGGGTCAGAAAATATCAATTTTAAGGTATTCTCAATATTCTGTAATTTATTAGTAATATTTATAGCTACATTTTTAGTTAAAGTTGTTCCATCTGATATATCATCTCTTATTTTTACATTCAAATTATCATTTAGATTACCTTTTATAAAATTTAATAAATTTTCAGATAAGCCTCCTTCTGTTAATGAGATATCTAATAGAGAAGATACTTCAGAACTATTTGTAATCTCTGCCAATTCAAATAAAGCAAGTCCAACCTTTGCATCTTTTTCTTTCGAATTTGCCAGTTCTAGAAGAGTTTTTGCTCTCTCTATTTTATATTCTATATCATCATCTGCTACTAAATTATCAAAAATTCGTATAGCTTTTTGCAAGTTAGTTTTGTCTTCATTAAGTTTTGAATTTATAGAAATAAGTATGGTTGATAGACTATCTTTATCTGAACTATCACGAATAATTCCTCTAAAAATATCACTTGAAATACTCTTTTTTTTGGAGTTTTTTATTGCTTCTTCAATATTTTCTCCACCATCACTAATATTCACAAAAAAGCTTGATAAATCAATTTTACTTTGGTCTATATGAGTGAAAAGTTCAAGTATAGATTTTTTAATATTTACTTTTTCAGTAATAATAGAATTTATAGATGATGAAAAGTTAGAAGTCATATTAGATACATTTATATCTGATACACTTTTATTTTCATTTGATATTAAATTTATAGGTATGTTTACTTGAGATATATCTTTATTTGCTCTTAATAACTCTTTTAGTACTTCCATTAAAAGTAATATTTTTTTATCCTTATTACTATTTATTGAAGTAACAGGATTAAAATCTTTGACTATGGTTTTAAATAATGAAACATCTTCTCCTCTAGCTTTTTTTTCTAATAAAAGAGTAGTAAGTGGAGAGATAAAAGAGGCATCAGCAGGAGCTTTCATCTCAAAATTTAATATCTTATCATCTCCATCTAATTTACCATTATTATTAGAGTCAATTGTAGAACCGCTAGGTATAGTAATAGTACAATTGTCATCAAGTATGATATTCTCAAATGTAATTCTTCCTTTAGCTCCAATAGTCAAAGAACTATTGTATGTATCACTACCACATGTTGCTACTGCTGAAGATGAGAGCTTGATAA
>CAZSHP010000027.1:0-21963 GCA_964606545.1 uncultured Sulfurovum sp.
AACCCCCGAATAACGGTACCAAAAACCGTTGCCTTACCGCTTGGCCATACCCCAACTTTATATTTATAATTGGTTGCGAGAGGCGGATTTGAACCACCGACCTTCGGGTTATGAGCCCGACGAGCTACCAAACTGCTCTATCTCGCGACATTTAAATTGAAACATATTGCTATGTCTTTAAATGGATGGGGTAGAGGGATTCGAACCCCCGAATAACGGTACCAAAAACCGTTGCCTTACCGCTTGGCCATACCCCAAAAGGTGTCACATATTGTTTATGTGGACGGCATTATAGAGAAAATAGAAGCAAATGTCAAGGGTTTTACTAAAAAAAATAGTATAATGTGCTTTATTTATGACAAAAGGGAATAATTTATGTCACAAGAAGCGTTGAAAAGAGTAGAGATAGCTATTAATGAGATTAAAAGAGGTCGTATGGTCATTATGATGGATGATGAAGATAGAGAGAATGAGGGGGATTTAGTCTATGCTGCTACTTTTTCAACACCAGAGATGGTCAACTTTATGGCTATAGAGGCTAGGGGGCTTATCTGTACCTCTGTAAGTAAGGCTATTGCTAAAAAATTGAATTTGATTCCAATGGTTAGTAATAATGTATCTAATCATGAGACAGCTTTTACTGTATCTATAGATTCAGCTACAGCAGATACAGGAATATCAGCTATAGAGAGAGATGATTGTATATCCAAATTGGCAAATCCTCAAACAAAGAGTGATGATTTTGTTCGCCCAGGGCATATCTTTCCTTTAATTGCAAAAGATGGTGGTGTATTGGTACGAACAGGACATACAGAGGGTTCTGCTGATTTATGTAAACTTGCAGGATTAGCACCTGTCGGGGTTATATGTGAGATTATTAAAGATGATGGGACTATGGCTAGACATGATGACCTCGAAATATTTGCCAAGAAACATGACCTAAAGATTGTATATATATCTGATTTGGTAGAGTATCGTTTGGCAAATGAACAACTAGTCTCTCGTATAAGTGAAGAGAAGATAAAATTTATGGGTGTAGAGGCGTTCAAGATAAAATATGAAGACCATCTAGGTAGAGTACACAAAGTAGTTCAAATAGGTGGGATTAAGGAGTCTGCTAATGTTAAATTTCATAATATCGGTACAGATGCACAGTTGATTCTGAACCAAGACAGATTTGACTCATTAGTTAACTCTATTGATTACATAAAGAGATATGCTGGGGTTATTATAATGCTAGATACAAAAGTTATCTCAAAAGAACAAGCCAAAGAGTATGGGGTAGGGGCGCAGATTTTAAAAGATTTGGGAATTAAAGATATTAAACTCCTAACAGCAAATATGGAGACAGAGTTTGTAGGTCTTGCAGGGTTTGGATTGAATGTTGTGGAGAAGATAGCTATTTTATAGGTAATATTTCACAGTTAACAAATATCAACCAAATTTAAGTACTTTACGCTAAAATCTCATCTTAAAATAGAGGTGACAAAAATGGCAAAAAAAAGAGTACTAGTAAAGTTTTCTGGTGAGGCACTTGCTGGTGAAAACGGCTATGGTATAGATACTCAAATCCTTCATTTCATATCTGAAGAGATTAAAGCATTGATAGAGAATGGTATAGAAGTTGCTGTTGTTATCGGTGGTGGTAATATTATTCGTGGAGTATCAGCTGCTGCTGATGGTGTTATCAAAAGAACAAGTGGTGACTATATGGGTATGTTAGCAACAGCTATCAACGGTATAGCACTTCAAGAGGCGTTTGAGCATAATGGTTTGGATGCTAGACTTGTATCTGCTATAGATATGCAGGAGATTGGTGAACCTTTTATTGTTCGTCGTGCAAAGAGACATCTTGAAAAAGGTCGAGTGGTTGTTTTTGCAGGTGGTACAGGTAATCCATACTTCACGACAGATACAGCTGCTACACTTAGGGCTTCAGAGATTGGGGCTGAGGTAATTATCAAGGCTACAAAAGTAGATGGTGTCTATGACAAAGACCCAAACAGGTTTGATGATGCAGTGAAACTACCAAAAATAAGTTATGAAGAGGCTCTAACGGAGCATATCAAAGTGATGGATGATACATCTATCGCTTTAGCACGAGATAATGGAATGCCTATTATTGTCTGTGATATGTTTGCGAAAGGTAATCTATTAGAGATTATAAATGGAAATAGAGAGTTATGCTCTATTGTAGAATAGTTTTGTAGGGGCAATCCCTTGTGGTTGCCCTTTTTTAGAAAGGAAAATAGATGAAATTAGAAAAATTAACAGCACAAGCACTAGAGAGACTCCATTTTGATAGGTATCTATTGGCAGTGGCAGTAGGTAAGAGAGCAGAAGAGATTGCTGCGGGTGCTACACCTTTGGTTAATATGGACCCAAAAATTGATAAGTTTACTGATATTGCGCTAGTAGAGATTGCAGAAGGTAAGATTATCGTCTCTGACGAGGGTTAATAATTGAAAGCTTTACTCAGCAAAGCAAAGAGTATTAGAACTATAGAGGAGGCTGAGGCACTTCTCTACTCTATCATTAATTCAACTAAAATTATATCTGATGCACTCTCTCTCTCAAAAGAGGCTCACAGAGGACAGATTCGTAAAAGTGGTGAACCATATATCATTCATCCTATTATTGTCGCATCTATTACATCTAAAATATCAAATGATGAGGTTATGGTAGTAGCAGCACTACTACATGATGTTGTTGAGGATACCAACTATACTATTGGTGAGATAGAGACTCTATTTGGTGAAGATATAGCGTTTTTGGTAGAGGGTTTGACCAAAATTGAGGTGATTCGTGATGAGGAGCTTATCCCTTCATCTTCTAATCAAAAGCTTATATCTTCAGCTTTGACATTTAGAAAGATGCTACTCTCCTCTATCAAAGATGTAAGAATATTGGTTGTAAAGCTCTGTGATAGATTGCATAATATGACTACACTCGATGCTCTATCTTCTGAGAAACAGATTAGAATATCAGAAGAGACTATGGTTGTATATGCACCTATAGCTCATCGTTTGGGTATATCTCAACTTAAGAACCGTCTTGAGGATTTGAGTTTTTATTATATATATCCTAATGCTTATAGAGAGATTGATGAATATATTATAAATAACAAACAGAATCTGCAGTTGAAACTCAATACCTTTGTTCAAAAGATAGAGGAGTTAATCCACAACAATGGATTTCAAGATGTTAAGTTTGAGGTATTTGGGAGAGTAAAACACTACTACTCTATGTATCAAAAGATGCAGAGAAAAGGGATTGGGATAGACGAGATATTAGATTTGATTGCTATTCGTATCTTGGTCAAAGAGGATATAGAGTGTTATCAGGTATTGGGACTTCTGCATATCAATTTTAAACCTATTGTATCTCGTTTCAAAGATTATGTAACTCTGCCAAAGGAGAATGGATATAGTACTATACATACTACACTTTTTGATGATGATGGGATAGTTGAGGCTCAGATTCGTACTTTTGATATGCACCGAACAGCAGAGTATGGGATTGCTGCTCACTGGAGATACAAGAGTGGAGTAGAGAAGCCAAAATCTGTAAATCTTGAGTGGTTAGAGTCTCTGCAGTATCAAAATGATAATATAGAGGAGTTCTATGCACTAGCAAAAGGTGACCTCTTTTCTGATGATATATCGGTCTACTCTCCAGCAGGTGACCACTATACACTACCTAGAGACTCTGTTGCTTTGGATTTTGCATATAGTATACACTCCGAGATAGGAGCAAAAGCAAAGAGTGCTTTGGTAAATAAGCAGAAATCTCTACTTTTGACGACTCTAAAAAATGGTGATGTTGTACGAATTTTTACAGGAGATAAGGCTACAGTACACTGCTCTTGGTTAGATACTGTCAAGACATCAAAAGCAAAAGATGGAATCAAGAGTGCTTGTAAACAGAAGATAAGAAACTGTAATAGATTGAGTGCTATTAATATATTTACTCAACTTCTTAATCTCTCTACTTATGATATAAAAAATATGTTTGAGTCTTGTGTCGATAAGGAGATGGCTTTTAAGTTGACAAGCAATCGACAGATATACAAAAGTGTACTTGATAAGTTTATAGAGAGTGAACTCTGGACGGATGATTTTGTCTATCCAAAGGAGTTCACTCAAGAGCATTTTAAGTTTATAACCAATCAGCCAATTGAGAGTATAGAGTTTGACTACTGTTGTCATCCTAAGATAGGAGACCAAATTGTTGCATTTTATCAAGAGGGAAAAGTTGTAATACACCATAAGCTATGTCGTCAAGCCTATAAGATGATGGAGGCACATAAACCTATGATATTTGTAGCATGGGTTAATGAAAAATCATATCGCTATCAACTAATAATAAGTCTACAAAACCGTAAAGGAATTTTGGCAGAGTTACTTCATAAGTTGGCGATGTTAGACCTCAATGTCCTAAGTATTGAGCTTGGTATCAAGAGTTCAGAACAGGCAGAGTTTTGTAAAATAGAGGTCGAGACAAAAGAACAAAACTCTAAGAAATTAAAAGATAAATTGGGTAAAAAGTTTAAATTAGTTGATATGATTAGTCTAAATGATGCCTATAATAATAAATAGAGGAAAATATGTCAAAAGAGTTAATAAAAATAGCACTAGATGAGATAGCTAGGGGAACAGCAGAGATAATAGATATGGAGCGAATAGAGAAGCTTGTCACAGAGTTCTATACCAATGGTGCAACATATACTGTAAAAGTTGGATTTGACCCAACAGGTGCAGATTTGCATATAGGACACACAGTACTACTTCAAAAACTAAAGGTATTTCAGAATCATGGAGCTAGGATTCAACTTCTTGTTGGAGATTTTACAGCAACTATTGGTGACCCTACAGGCAAAAGTGAGACTAGAAAGGTACTAGAGCGTGATACTATTATGCAAAATGCACAGACATACCAAGATCAAGCTTTTATTATTTTAGATAGAGAGAAGACAGATATAGTATTTAATTCAACATGGCTAGAAGCATTGGGTGCTAGTGGTTTAGTAGGATTGAGTACTACGTTTAATGTGGCACGAATGTTAGAGAGGGATGATTTTGAGAAACGATATAAAAGTGGTCAGAGTATTTCTATATCGGAGTTTTTATATCCACTACTTCAAGGCTACGACTCTGTAGAGCTAAAATCTGATATAGAGTTGGGTGGAACAGACCAAAAATTTAATCTCTTAATGGGAAGACATCTACAAAGAGCTTATAGTGTAGGCAAAGAACAGGCTGTTTTAATGATGCCAATTCTCGAAGGGTTGGATGGAGTGCAAAAAATGAGTAAATCACTTAATAATTATATAGGCATTACCGAAGCTCCAAAAGATATTTATGCAAAGATTCTATCTATTTCTGATGAATTAATGTGGCGATATTATGAGATATTGAGTGATAAATCACTTCAAGAGATAGCACAAATGAGAGATGAGGTAATAGATGGCTCACTTCATCCAAAAGTTGTCAAAGAGAATTTGGCTTTGGAGCTTGTTGCAAGATTTTATAATGAAGAGTCTGCTATGGATGCTAAGAGGGAGTTTGATAATGTATTTAAATCAAACAAAATACCTACAGATATTCCCGAATTTGAACTAGAGTTAGATATTTGGATATGTAAGGCTTTGGTTGATGCAGGGATTGAACCATCAACTTCACAAGCTAGACGAGATATAAAGCAGGGAGCTGTTCGTATAGACCAAGAGAAGATTTCTGATATGAAGATGAATTTAAGCTCGGGGGAGTATATCCTACAGGTAGGAAAAAGAAAATTTGCAAAAGTAAAGGTAAAATAGTGTCATTTAAATCTTTTAAAATAGGGAAATATATAATTAAGAAGCCTATTCTCCAAGGTGGAATGGGTGTTGGTGTCTCTTGGGACCAATTAGCAGGTAATGTTAGTTTGGAGGGTGGACTTGGTATTATATCGGCTGTGGGAACAGGTGTATATAACAGTAGAGAGTTCTCACATAAGCTTGTTAAAAATAGACCTTTGGATGATATAAACTTCTACTCCAAAGATGCGTTAAAAAAGATATTTGAGAATGCTAGAGAGATTTGTGGAGATAGACCATTGGGGTGTAATATCCTCTATGCACAGAGTGGTTATGACCGAGTAGTTGTTGATGCTTGTGAAGCTGGGGCTGATATGATTATTACAGGTGCTGGTCTTCCTCTAAGTATGCCAGAGGCTGCAAAAGAGTACCCTGATGTTGCTCTAATTCCTATTGTATCAACTGCTAAAGCTCTTAGAATTTTGTGTAGAAGATGGAAAAAAACTCACAATAGACTACCTGATGCAGTGATAGTCGAAGGGCCACTTAGTGGTGGACACCAAGGGTTTAAGTATGATGAGTGTTTCAAGCTAGAGAATCAGCTAGAGGTTATCTTGCCACCTGTAGTAGAGGAGGCGAAAAATTGGAATAATATTCCTGTCATTGCGGCTGGTGGTATTTGGGATAGAGATGATATTGCTAAGATACTAGATTTAGGTGCATCTGCTGTACAGATGGGTACACGATTTATTGGCACAATAGAGTGTGATGCACATGATAACTTTAAAAAGGTGATACTTGAGTCAAAAAAGGAGAATATAAAGCTCTTTAAATCGCCTGTTGGGTATCCTGCAAGAGGTGTAGAGACGACTCTACAGAGGAGAATCAAAGAGGGAACAGCTCCAAAAGTAGCCTGTATCTCAAACTGTGTTGCTCCTTGTCAAAGGGGTAAGGAAGCAAAGGCTGTAGGTTACTGTATCGCTGATAGATTGAGTGATGCTTATGATGGGATAGAGGATACAGGGTTATTTTTTACAGGTTCTAACGGTTATCGTCTAAATGAGATAATAACAGTCAAAGAGTTGATGGATAAACTAATGAATGGAGAGTGACATTTTTAATAAAAAACTAATATTGATATTTATAATACTACTTTTTTCAACCGCTTTAAATGCAGGTAACTATTTCATTAAGAGTGAGATTAGAGATGGAGAGTTGAGACTCTATTTTAACTCTGATATAGAGAGAGTAACATACTTCTCTATAAAAACAGAAGATGGTAGCAATAAGTATGTCTATGATATTTATGGAGGGGTTCTCCCTCGTGAAAAAGGTATTTCTCACCATAGCTATAGAGATATAGAGTCGTTTAGAATAGCTCAAAATAGTTCAACTAAGTTAAGAGTTGTTATTAAATCTAAGCAAAAAGCACTAGATAAGCATGTTTATTTGGGAAATCTTCTTGTTATACCTTTGATTTATGGAAAAGAGGCTACAATCAAAGGTAAGACTTTGTCAAATAGTAAAAAAGAGAGTTATAGCTCTAAGAAAAGTAGATATATTGTTGTCGTTGATGCAGGGCATGGGGGAAAAGATAATGGTGCATCTTGTTGTAACGGTTCAAGAGTAGAAAAGAGGGTTGTGCTATCTGTCTCTCAGAAGCTAAAAGAGATGTTAGAAGAGCTAGGATATATAGTATATATGACTAGGGATGATGATGTTTTTATTAAGCTTAGAAAGAGAACAGAGTTTGCAAATGAGAAGAGGGCTGATATTTTTATCTCTGTTCATGCCAATGCCGCACCAAATGAGAGACAGGCTAAATTTCTGAAAGGTTTGGAGATATATTATCTCTCTCCTGCACAGACAGAGAGAGCTAAAAAGGCAGCACAAAAAGAGAATGATGTGATGTTTGCAGACAAGGATTTCTATACTACAAATATTATGACCTCTTTAATTACAGATGAGAAGTTGATAGAGTCCCATAAGTTGGGAATTGATGTTAGTCACAATATGATTCATAATCTTCGTGGAGAGTTTGGAGATATTGAAAATGGTGGTGTTAAGGGGGCAAATTTTTGGGTGCTTGTTGGTGCTCAAATGCCTGCTATTTTGGTTGAGACAGGATATATAACTCACTCTCAAGAGGGTGAAAATTTATTGAATTCTGAGTATCAGAGGCTTTTGGCAAAAGGTATTGCAGAGGGTATAGAACAGTATTTAAACAATAAACGCTAGGGAGGCATTTTTTTGAATAGGGGGATATTTTTTATATGGATTGTAGTGTTATGTTCAAAAGTAATTTGGGGTTCAAACTCTCTTGTTGATACTAAAATAGTTGGAGGTACTCTACAGTTAACCTTTTCAGAAAATATTAAAGCTAATGATATAAGATATTTTGTAATCTCTAAGAGTGGTTTTACTAAATATGTTTATGATATTAAAAATGCCTATTTGCCACAAGGCAAAACACATAGATATAGTTATTTTGATATTCAAGCATTTCGTATAGGTCAGTATCGTCCTAATATTTTGAGGGTTGTGATAGAGTCTACAAATATAATCAAAAAAAAATATACTATCTCTCATAGACTACTAAAAATACCTATATTATCAAAAAAAAGTTCTCACAAGTATATAAAAAGAACATTCAGTGAAAAATATCGAAAAAAAAGAAAAAAAATTATTGGAAATGGGTTCAAAGTTGTTATAGATGCAGGTCATGGTGGCAGAGATAATGGAGCTTCTTGTTGCTCTCTTCACGAGAAACAGTTTACCCTCTCTATGGCATATAATTTAAAAAAACGACTAGAGAAAAAGGGTTATACTGTCTATATGACTAGACATAATGATACATATATTTCACTTATAGAGCGTACCAAATATGCAAATAAAAAAGAGGCTGATATTTTTGTATCTATTCATATAAATGCAGCACCCAAGAGAAAAGTAGATAAGTTAAGTGGAATAGAGATTTTTTATCTATCTTTAGATAATGTACATTTTAAAGGTAAAACAATAGTTTATAAAGGCAAGACGGTTTATTATAAGGACTCTTTTGCTTTGATGACAGATAAGAAAAAGATTTCTCTCTCTCGTAGGCTTGGTCAAAAAGTGCAAAGGGGTATGAATAAGAGTATAAAAAAAGGTTATCGTAGTCTAGTTTCCAAATTAAAACGTTCTGATTTTTGGGTACTTACTGGAACAAAGATGCCAACTATACTTGTTGAGACAGGTTATATCACTAATAAGAGAGATAGAAAAAGGCTCACTAGTAGATATTATAAAAACTTAGTTGTCAAGGGGATAGTAGATGGGATTGATAGTTACTTTGGGCTTTAGATGATTTCCTAATTGACTCTAATTACAAGATTTAGATAGATATGCTATAATACTTTTTATTAAAAATAAGGGAAAACTGTGCAAAAAGAACCAATGTTAGAAGCAACTTATAATAGATTGTCAAAAGAGCTAGAACAACTAAAAACTGTAGAGCGAGGAGCTATTGCAAAAGTGATAGATACGGCTAGAGAGCTAGGTGATTTAAAAGAGAATGCAGAGTATCACGCAGCTAAAGATAAGCAGGGAATGATGGAAGCTAGAATTATAGAGCTTACCGATTTGGTTGGACGAGCTCAGGTAATTGACCCTTCAAAACTTGCTCATCAGAGAGTTAGTTTTGGCTCTACAGTGGAGTTGATTGACCAAGATGATGATTCAGAGGTTACTTATACTATTGTGGGGTCACAAGAGTCAAATCCCGAAAAGGGATTAATCTCAGTTGGCTCACCAATGGCTAGAGCATTACTTGGAAAAGAGGAGGGGGATGAGGTGACAATTATACTTCCTTCTGGAAAAAAATCATTTGATGTAGAGTCTATAGAGGCAATGAAAGAGATAAAATGATAGGAGTAGGTGTAGTAGGTGCTAGTGGATATACTGGCTTGGAGTTGGTTAAGATGTTGTTGAATCATCCCAAGTTTGAGTTAAGATATTTGGCTACAACCACAGGTGATACTCTAATAGAATCATTACATCCCTCTCTTGTAGGTGTTATCTCTCATTCTGTAGAGATAGCTTCTGTTGAGTCTGTGGTAGAGCATTGTGAGTTAGTATTTTTAGCTCTTCCTCATAAGGCATCAATGGGATTTGCAAGAGAGTTAATAGCAAAAGGGGTAAAAGTAGTTGATTTATCAGCAGATTATCGTTTGGAGTTAGAGACATATGAGAGACACTATTGTGAACATGAGGATAAGGGTAATTTAGATAGTTCTGTATATGCTCTGATTGAGTACTATCGTGAGGAGTTAAAAGGAGCAAATCTAGTTGCAGGACCCGGTTGTTATCCTACAGCTACTCTTTTGGGTATTTTGCCATTTATTCCATATATGGATGAGACTGCTCCACTATTTGTAGATGCAAAATCAGGGGTGAGTGGTGCAGGAAAAAAGTTATCTCAAATTACTCATTTTGTTACTATCAATGATAATATATTTGCTTATAATCCTCTAAAACATCGTCATGCACCTGAGATTAGAGAAAAAATAGATAAGATACATGGAGTTAAAATGAATGTAAATTTTGTACCTCATTTAATTCCTGCAACTAGAGGAGAGCTAATCTCTATCTATGGAACTCTAAAAGAGGAGATAGACCCACTAGAGATACTAAAAAAGCATTATGCTAATGATAAATTTATTCGTATAAGAGAGAAGCCTGTAGATATAAAGAGTACAGCAGGAACGCATTTTTGTGATATATTTGCTATGAGAAATGGAAATGCACTTTTTGTAAATTCTAGTATAGATAATTTACTCCGAGGAGCAAGTTCACAGGCTTTGGTAGCCGCGAACTTAATGTATGGTTTGGATGAAGGTACGGGAGTACCTAAAATATCTTTCGTGCCTTAGGCGTAGCACCTTTGTCAGGTAGAGAGATGAGGAATGTTGTTTTTCCATTTAGGATACTCAACACCTCTAGTGACCCATTGACCTTTTCTATAAGGTTTTTGCTCATATATAGACCTAGTCCTGTACCTTTTGTTTTGTGTTTTGTTGTGTAGTATGGGTCAAAGATATTTTTTAGTATCTTTTTGGGAATTCCACCTGCATTATCTTGTACTGTAATCTGTAGCATATCTTTTTCGTGATATACGGATATGGATATTTTACCATTTTTGATTTTATTCTCTTCAAAGGCATCTCTAGCGTTATTAATGAGGTTCATAATAACATGTTTTATATCGTTTTCAAAGCCTTTGTAGGTGATATTTTCATCACAATCAAGCTCTATCTTTATATTTAATCTAGTTAAAGTATCTTCTATAAGCTTTTTGGTAGATTCAATAGTTTTTTTGAGATTAAAAGTTTGTGCCATATCAGACGACTTATCAACAAATCTTCTAAAATCCTCAATTGTATTTGAGAGAAATTGTATAGAGTTATTTATCTTTTGAGCTACTTCTTCTATATTTATTTCATCTTGGTTACCTAGTTTGGCTTTTATTTCTATATCTTGGAGTACCCATGAGACAGCATTTAGTGGTTGTCTCCATTGATGAGCGATATTCTCTAGTATCTCACCCATTGAGGCTAGTCTTGATTGTTGATTTACTATGGCTGTCTGTCTCTTTACCTCTCTTACAGCATTAGCAACTCTAATCTCTAGCTCATCATTGAGAGTCTTTAGCTCTTGTGTTCTCTGATTAACTCTAATCTCTAAGTTTTCAGTTAGACGGTTTAGCTCATTGGCTGTCTTGTGCATAATAGAGTAGAGATTTTTATTGGCTATCTCAAAAGGTGTGATATTTTTATCTTCATACTCCTCTAATTCTATATAGGCATTATTTGATTCTGTTATCGCAGCTAGTATAAAAGTATGATTATGGAAAGTATTTGGTTGATTCTCTTCATTGAAATACTCTTGGGCTGTTGTATATCCAAATATATGATTATTGCTTTTTATGTTTGATATGTAGTATTTGATTGGAATTCTAAATCCATACTCATAAGCTACAGATGAACCAATCCATAGTGCTTGAGCAGGTGTTTTTGTGAGAAAATTATAAATTTCTGCAGTTCTGTTCATCATAGCATTATAGTTACCAATAGAGAGTTGTACAATATCATTTTTTTTGAGAGGTTGAGCTGTTGATATACTCTGTTTTGATAGGTCAGCATCAAGTATATGAACTGTGTATGAGCTATTTCCTTTTGTGATATAGAGTGGTACTTGTAAAAAAACAGATTTATCAGAGTCTAAATTTGGGAAGTATTTTCTATATATATCTAGTGCAGGGCTATCTGCCATAGTAAAAATAGTAGAGTCATGTGCTTTGGTGATTCTCTTTTTTTTACTTATTGGTTTCCAGTCAAAAGCTTGATATAACTCTACAGTTAAGTTTTCTCCGTGCATAAAGATTAGTATAATTGCATTATTGTAGATTTTCTTATTATGAAATACAAAAGAACTATTGTTATCAGGAGATTTCTTTGTAGAACCACCACCAAAAATTTTTAGATGACTAAAATCTTTGCCTAGAGAGTTGATAAATGATGAGGTTTCACAATCATTGAAACTAGATAGTATTTCGACAGCTTCTGTATCTGCTTGGAGGTATTTTTCTATTATGTTTTTATCTGTTTTGTAGTCGTTACACTCTCCTTTGATATAGTTTTTATCCAAATCTATGACCAAAGATGAAATTGTACTAGTTTCAAATTCTATTATAGAGATAATAGGGTCTTGGTTTAGGTCTGATACTTGATGATTGGTAAAACTTGCAAAACTTTGCATCCCTATTATAGTAGCATCAGGAAAAAGGTCTTGTAACTCTGCAAGAAGTGTTTCTAGCAGTTTTTTATCATCATTAGGATAGTTTATCTCAATCAGTAGTTTTTTTGAGTTATTAATTTTATTATCACTGCACCACTTTGAAAATATATCAAAGTTATCATAGTAGTGTACTAGTTGTCTCATATTTATTCCCCATTTATCTGTTTAAAAATTTTTGAACCGACACGAACCAAGTTTGAGCCACATCTGATTGCTAGTTCATAATCACCACTCATACCCATTGAACAGGTTGTAGCACCATCTTTTTGAAGTCTCTCATATATTTTATGTGTAGCTTCAAAGCTATCTTGGATAGCCTTTTTGTTATCTGTAAAAGCACCAATACTCATAACCCCTTTAAGTCTTATATATGGAAATCTCTCTACTATCTCTTGGTATATATCAACAGCTTCATCTACTCCTACCCCCGATTTGCTCTCTTCATCTGCTGAGTTGATTTGGAGTAGAGTGTTCATGCTCTGCTCTCTCTCTGCTAATCGTTTGTTTAGTGCCTCTGCTAACTTTATAGAGTCAAGGGATTGAAACATAGCTGGTCTTAGAGCAATGAGTTTGTTAATCTTATTACTCTGTAGATTTCCTATCATATGCCACTCCAGAGGTAGATTTTCCAAATTTTTCATACGATTTTCAAGCTGTTGTACCTGATTCTCTCCAAAAGCTCTCTGTCCAAGCTCATAGAGAGTTGATATACTCTCCTCACTAGAGTATTTTCCAACAGCTATAAGTTTTACAATATGATGTTCTGATACTTCAACTCTAGCCTGTTCAATATTCCAAATAACTTCATCTAAATTTCTTCTTAATATATCTCTCATCTTCTATCCTAATAATCTATTTATATCGTTATAAAGTCCTAGTAGCATTAGAGATAGTAACAATCCCCATCCCACTAGTGTTAGTTTGTACATAACCTCTTCACTCGCCATTTTACCAGTTATTATCTCATAGAGATTAAATCCAATATGTCCACCATCAAGAGCAGGAATGGGTAGCAGATTTAAAACTCCTAAATTCACAGAGATTAGAGCTGTAAAAAAGAGTAGTGCAATTATACCTGATTGACTAGCTTTTGCTGTAATATCTACAATTGTTACAACTCCACCTAATTGATTGGCAGGGACATCCCCAACAATAAGCTTTTTTACACTAGTAAATATAAGTGTAGAGGCGTGTAGAGTCTCATTCCAAGCGAAGATTAAACCCTCAATAGGTGAGAAGGACAACTCCTCTGGGGCATCTGGAGCTATACCAATTAGTTTTCTATCTACACTCTCTCCAAATCTATTGTTCTGTTTTCTGATAATAGGCTCTATCTCTATTCTCGTTTTCATATTATCTCTAATAATATCAAAATAGAGTCTTCCATCAAAAAGCTGTATTGTCTCTCCTACAGACTCCCAGTTATTTATAGGGATACCGTTGATATTTACTATTCTATCTCCTCTCTCCACTCCTGCCTCTTTTGCAGGGGACTCATCTGAAAAAGCTCCCACTGTAGCAGGTATATAGTGACTATAATTAAATAGAGGGGAGAGATATGTTCCTATCTGTGATGCTCCAAAATAGAGCATAAATGCTACAAAAAAGTTTGCAAAAGGACCTGCTAGAAGTATAATAATTCTCTGCCAAGGTCTCTTGCTTGTATAGCTATCACTATCATAGTTGACAGCTGTTGGGTCGGAGTCGTCCTGCCCTTTCATCTTGACATATCCACCTAGAGGTATAGCAGAGATACTCCACTCTGTTTGACCAATTTGCTTTGTAAAAAGCCTCTTTCCAAATCCAATACTAAATACATCTACTCTAACACCAAATAGCCTTGCAGCTATAAAATGTCCTAATTCATGAAAAAATATTAAAAACGATAATACTAATAGTGCAACAAAAATGCCCATATAAATCCTAATTATTTTTTTGTGTATTATACCGAGCTATTAATTAAAGGCTTTTATAATAGTATATGCTTTTCTATGATAGAATAAAAAAATAAATCAAAAGGATAGAAAATGTTAAACAAGAGTGAAGTATCTGACTTTAATATTTCAGAGACTCATCAGAGAGATGATTCTGTAGAGGTTTTGGACTTTAATGAAAATGATACTATGGATAATGGAATTGCTATGGAAGAGACTCATCTTCAAGGTGTAACCAAGAATGAACAGGCAAAAGAGCTAATCAAAAACTCTGCTCAACTAATATCAGAAGCTGATAGTGATGTTGAAGTTGCAAAAAAATCTGTTTCTGAAAATGTTAGTAGATTTGAGGATGTTAAAAATAGTCTATTAAATAGTACAATTACACAGAGTCAAGTTCTATTAGAAAAAGCATCTTTTGATTATGCCAATATAGAGCAGGATGAGCCATTCGAAATATCACTAGGTACTGTAGATGAAAAAGTTAAAGTTACAGATATAAGTTCTGGTGGTTTTTCAGGTTTTATCTTGGCTCTTTTATCTATGTTAGGAGTTGCAGGAGGATGGCTCTATTTTGCTTGTGAGAAGCTCGGTATAGCATTGACTCCTGAACTTATCAATAATCAAGCAGACCAAATGAGTATATTTAAGTGGATTGCTAGTCTTACGGGTTCTGAAGTTGAGCCTATGTTTGGAATGATAATTGTTGGTACAACATCGTTGCTTATCGGTTGGATGGTCTACAAACTTCGTGTATCTATGAAAGAGAATAAAAATTTCAGAGTTGCAAATGAGACATTTGAGAAGTCAAATCTCTATGTTGAGAACCAGAGAGAGGCTAAAACAGAGATGGAGAGAATCAATGAGCATATAGTAGAGGCTATTCCTGTTATAGAGAACTATACAGTTCTATTAGATGAGCAGAACTCTAAACTCAAAAGAATACTACACATAGAGGGTATAAAAGAGAATAATAGTGAGTATCATAGCTCTTCAATAGATACTATGAAAGAGACTGACCTATTGATGGAGAGAGTTGAGGCACTACTCTTTACACCTATAACAAAAGATGGAAGATTAAATGATGCCTCTGTATCTGCATTGAGGGAAGCAAAATCTGTATCTGACTATTTTATATCTAAGATTTACTCTTAGTACTGTTTTTTATTCGTATCATATTAAATTAGCTCCTCCCTACGATTTTTGGTAGAGGAGGGTTAATTCTCTATTTTATAATCTATGAAGTAGGCTAGATTTTAGTCTTTTAAATCTACTAGGTTTCTCATCTCTTACTGACCTAATCCACAAAGCATTTATAATATAGTAGATTAGAGTAGAGACAAATAATGAGTATGGAGCTGTTCCTACATATAGTGGAAGCATAATATTATCTAAGTTATTAGAGAACCAATCTAGTGTAAGTTCAATATTTTCCAACCCCTCTCTACCTAATATAAAGTTTCCTGTCTGATACTCCATATAGTACATAAATGGCATCGTAATTGGGTTGCTCAGCCATACCATGGATATTGCAATTGGGACATTAAATTTGAAAAATGGAATAAAAGCTATAACAGCTAACATCTGCATAGGCATAGGTATAAAACCTATAAAGAGACCTATTAAAACACCTCTGGAGATAGATTTACGGTTTATGGAGAGATACTCTCTAGGAATATTGTACTTTTTGATAAACTCATCTAGTTTACCACTAGTTTTTCTCTTTTTTAGAATTTTTCTAATCATTAAATCACCATAGTTTTTTAACTATTGTAGTCATTGGAATATTATAACTTATTGAATTTTTTTTATAAAAGTAAAATATTTTTTTATTTTACACAATATTAAGCATTTTTGACTAAACTTATTAAGTTAGTTATCTATTAGGAGTTTATAGAGAATGGAGTTTTGGCAACATATATATAGTAACTTTGACCCTATAGCAGTAGATGTTTTTGGGTTCAAAATACATTGGTATGGAGTTATGTATATATCTGCATTGATGAGTGCATTATATATAGCAGAGTGGATGATAAAAAAAGATAAATTAAATATATCTAAAGAGTATATTAGTATCTATTTTATCTATGCAGAAATAGGAGTGCTTTTGGGTGCTAGAATAGGATATTTTATATTTTATGACCCAAATTATACATATTACTTTGTTCATCCTTGGGAGATGTTTAATCCTATAGATGACTTTGGAAATTTTGTTGGAATTAGAGGAATGAGTTATCATGGTGCAATGATTGGCTTTTTTATAGGTTCTCTGCTTTTTATTAGAAAATATAAGATTTCATTTTTATTTTTGATGGATTTGGTAGCTATTAGTATACCCTTAGCATATACATTGGGTAGAGTAGGAAATTTTTTGAACAAAGAGTTGATAGGACGAGAGACAGATTTGCCTATTGGTATATTTGTAGATGGAGTACTTAGACATCCATCACAATTATATGAGGCATTTTTGGAGGGTATAGTTTTGTTTATAATTATATATAACTATCGAAAATATAAAAAATTTGATGGTGAATTGATGGCAATATATCTATTTGGTTATGGAGTTTTTAGGTATATGATTGAGTATGTGCGAGAGCCTGATGCTCAACTTGGATTTATCTGTTGTGGATGGATGACTATGGGACAACTGTTATGTATTATTATGATATTTTTAGGAGTTGTCTTATATATTATTGGGAAAAAAAATTGTAGGGTTGGCTTTTAGCCAACCATTTTAATGTCTTTAAAAAAATCCCGTACATACTCATATCCTGAGTAGAGTGTAAATAGTACAGCAATCCATAGTATAGTTTCTCCACCATACCATCCCATTAATAAAAATCCAATGGCAATCATCTGTACAACAGTTTTGATTTTGCCCATTATTGATGCAGATATATCAATTCCTTCAGCTACAGCAGATACTCTTACTCCCGTAATAAATAGTTCACGGGTTATTATTAAAAATATAGCCCAAGGAGAGGCTGACCCAACCATCATAAGTCCTAAAAATCCTGCAAGAGTTAACATTTTATCTGCTAAGGGGTCTAATATTTTACCTACAGTGGTTATTTGATTGAAAGTTCTAGCTATATACCCATCAAAAAAATCGGTAGCACTTGCAAGTACAAATATAAAAGCAGCTGTGTAGTTTAGCCATGACGGGTGAATACCATCAAATATCTTGGCATCTTGGTTGACTAAAAAAAAGAACATAATAGGTGCTAAAAGAAGCCGTATAAAGGCTAATATATTTGGGATATTTATAATTTTGGAGGAGTCCATATAGTTTAATTCCTTTTGTTGATTATCATTTCAAAAACTTAATACTTGTTAAATTTTGGTTTTGATAATTATATTTTATCATATTATAGCGAAAACTCCACCCTTAGGGGTGGAGAGTTTATCACTCTCTACTCATTTCTAAGTACAGTCAAAGGGTCTGTAGAGGAGGCTTTTTTAGCAGGATATAGTGATGAGATTATAACAATAATAAATGTTCCTATAATAATAGAGACAAAATCAGTAACGGTCAAATCAATAGGTAGTTTAGAGAATCCATAAACATCAGCAGATAGAGAGATAATATCAAAAGTAGTCAATACCCACATAGAGATAAAGCCCAAAATAGTACCTGCTACGATACCCGAGACACCGATAATTACACCAAGTTTGAAAAATATACTCTTTATCTCTCTTTTGGTAGCTCCTAGTGTTCGCATAAGTGCAATCTCTGACCTTCTACTCATGACTGTCATAAGCAGAGATGAGATGATATTGAGTGATGCTACTATTACTATTAGTAAAATAACTAAAAAGAGAGTATGTTTCTCCATCTCCATAGCTGCAAAGAATGAGGCATTTTGTTCCCACCATCCTTCTAGGATTATACCTTGTGCTAGATTGTTTTTTTCCAAAAACTCCCTAATACGATTTATATCATTCATAGCATCTGCTGAGTAGATATGAATACCATCATACTGTCCATTTTTTCGCTTTAGTATCTTGTGGAACGCCTCTAGGGTAGTATAGATGATAGCTTTGTCATAGGCTTTTAGACCTGAATCAAAGGTACTATCTATAGCAAACCTCTTCTGTAGAGGCATAGTACCAAAACCGATAGCTTGTTGTTCTGAAAAGTAGAGGGTGAGTTTTTGACTCTTTGATACTCCCATATCTCTTGCTAATACTTCACCTACAACCATCTTGTATTTGCTATTTAAAGAGAGAGAGTTCTTTTGAGATTTTTGGAAGACCTCATTTATCTCTGCTTCTCTTTTAAAGTCAACACCATAGAGGATAGAGCCGTTGACACTAGAGCCACTTTTTGTTATGACTTGGGTAGTGTAGTATGGACTCAGTTTTATATGAGGAAACTTCTCTTGAAGCTTATCTACAAGCTCTTGATTTGTAGCATTATAACTAGTTGGAATAAGTGTAAGAGGATAGTTCATAACAAAGAGTCGTTTTTGAAACTCCTGTTGAGTACCGTGCATAATTCCCATAGCCAACATAAGTACGGCAACACCTGCCATAATTCCCAAAAAAGCAAGAAGAGAGGAGACAAAGATAAAAGGATTATCTTTATCATATTTTAGATAGTGTCGAATTATTTTAGAGGTAAAACGACTATTTGGTTTAATTGCCATTATGCAAGAATACCTCTTTTAGGTCCACTTTTTCCACAACACTGTTTATACTTTTTCCCACTTCCACAAGGACATGGGTCATTTCTTTTTATCTTTTTCTCTGCACGGATAGGCTTATGAACAACAGGTGCTTCACCCTCTTCAAAATCAGCCTCTACTAGCTCATCTTCATTTGTTACCATCTTTGCTAAATCAGCCTCTAGCTCTTGACGCATAGCCTCTAATCTTGCTTGTTCTTGGGCTTGTGACTCTGGAGTCTCAAAGTTAAACTGTACTAGTTGTAGTGTTTGAATAGCTTCTCGTTTGACTCTATCAATAAGTTGCATAAATAGGTTATATGAGTCTTTTTTATACTCTGTAAGAGGGTCTTTTTGGTTATATCCTCTAAGCCCTATACCTGTTTTTAGTACATCCATCTCATATAGATGTTCTCTCCATTTAGGGTCGAGAACCTGTAGATATAGGATTCTTTGGACTTCACTTCTCTGCTCTGGAGTTAGTGGTTTCATCTTCTCCTCATAAGTATCAGTGATAATAGTCATAAGTTTCTTTTGTATCTCCTCATACTCCATACCCTCAAACTCTGAATTATCCAACTCCAGTGCCATATATTGACTAAGCATATTAGTTAGTTTTTGAATATCATAATCCTCCGTTGGAGCTCCATCATATATCTCACTCTCAACCATTAGATAATCTACATACTCAATTCTATTCTCTTTGATTTTAGAGTCTATATCAAAATTTGGGTCTAGTAGTTGATTTCTAAATGTATATATGGCTTTTCTCTGTTGGTTAGCAATATCATCATACTCTAGGATATGTTTTCTCGACTCATAGTGCATATTTTCCACTTTTTTCTGTGCTTTTTCTACAGAACGAGTAACAATCTTAGAGTCGATAAACTCACCCTCTTCAACACCTAGTTTATTCATGATAGTACGAATTTTCTCTCCACCAAAGATACGAAGTAGGTTGTCATCTAAGCTTAGATAGAATTGTGAAGCCCCTGGGTCTCCTTGACGACCAGAACGACCTCTTAGCTGATTATCAATCCGTCTACTCTCGTGTCTCTCTGTTCCTAAGATATATAGACCACCTAATCCTTTTATCTCATCTGTTAGTTTAATATCAACACCCCGTCCTGCCATATTGGTAGCTACTGTTACGGCTCCTTTTTTACCAGCTTCCATAATAATTGAAGCTTCGTGTTCATGGTTTTTTGCATTTAGGATATTATGAGGGATTTTTGCTTTTTTGAGTCTCTCATGAACTAGTTCGGACTTTTCGATAGAGGCAGTACCTACTAGTACAGGTTGACCTTTTTCATGTAACTCTTTTACTTTTTTAGCAACAGCATCTAGTTTTTCTCTCTCTGTATTATAGATGAGGTCATTCATATCTTTTCTAGCAATGGGTACATTAGTTGGGATGGAGATAACTTCTAAGTTATAAATCTCCGAAAACTCTGTAGCTTCTGTTTGTGCAGTACCTGTCATACCTGCTAGTTTTTCATAACCACGGAAGTAGTTTTGGTAGGTAATCTCTGCCATTGTTTGAGACTCCTCTTTGACCTCCACACCCTCTTTTGCCTCTATAGCCTGGTGTAATCCTTCTGAGAATCTTCTACCGTGAGAGAGTCGCCCTGTAAACTCATCAACTATAATAATCTCTCCATTTTGTTCTACATAGTCAACATCCTTGACAAAGATATATTGGGCTTTCATCGCTTGGTCAAGGTGGTGAGCTAATATAGCATGTTCTAAATCATATAGATTCTCTACTCCAAAGAGAGTTTGTGCTTTTTCTAAACCTCTCTCTGTCATAATTACCTGTTTGTTCTTCTCATCTACATAGAAATCAAAATCAAGCTCTGGCTCCTCTTCTCCTGGTTTTATCTCTGGTTTTTCACCCTTTTCCATCTGTAGAGCAATATCGTTTGCTTTTTCATAATAGACTTCATCTCTCTGCACAGGTCCTGAGATGATTAGAGGTGTTCTAGCTTCATCAATTAAAATAGAGTCAACCTCATCTATAATAGCATAGAAGTGACCTCTTTGGACTTTCTCTTCTGCTTTGCTCTTCATATTGTCTCGCAGATAGTCAAACCCATACTCATTATTGGTTCCATAGGTTATATCACAATCATATTGAGCCTTTTTGGTCATCTCATCATATATCTCATCGGTCAAACAACCTACTGTATAACCTAAAAAGTTATAAAGCACTCCCATCTCATCGGCATCTCTTTTTGCTAGATAGTCATTGACTGTAACGATATGTACGCCCTTGCCGAGCATGGCATTTAAGACCACAGGTAGTGTAGCAACTAGGGTTTTTCCCTCCCCTGTCTTCATCTCTGCGATTGAGTTCTCATGTAGAACCATTCCCCCAACAAGCTGAACATCGAAGTGACGCATACCCAAAACTCGTTTACTAGCCTCTCTCGTGATAGCAAATGAGTCATACAATACATCATCTAAACTCTTCTCGTTAGCTTGAACAGCTCTTTTAAGCTCATTAAAAGCATTTTTTAACTCATCATCAGAGAGTTTTTGATACTTCTCTTCTAATTTATTTATCTCTTTTGCTCTTTTTAAGTAGCCCTTTACAATTCTATCGTTTTTTGAACCAAATATCTTCTTTAGCATTATAATTATAACCTATTATTAAAATTGGGTGATTTTATCTAAATTTTGTGTAAAGATTGATTAGCTTAGCTCAAAATCAAAAGTGCATCACGATAAAT
>CAZSHP010000028.1:0-4957 GCA_964606545.1 uncultured Sulfurovum sp.
GTCGTGTACTAGAGCATTGGCATAGTGGTACAATGACAATGAGAGTTCCAGAGCTCTATCGTGCTGTTCCTGAAGCACTCTGTTATATGAATCCAAAAGATGCTAAAGCAAAAGGGATTAAGCAGGGTGAACTTGTATGGGTTGAGAGTAGAAGAGGCAAAGTAAAAGCTAGAGTTGAGACTAGAGGTAGAAATAGACCTGCTCAAGGATTGGTATTTGTTCCTTGGTTTGATGAAAAAGTATTTATCAATAAAGTATGTCTTGATGCTACTTGTCCAATGTCTAAACAGACTGACTACAAAAAGTGCGCAGTCAAAATTACTAAGGCGTAAATCATGGCAAACTCCGACAACAACAGACGAAAGTTTATGGCAACGACTCTTCAAAGCGTAGGTCTTACGGCTCTTGGTGGATTGTTGTGGAGTGGCTATAGTGATGAGGTAAAAGCATCACCATTGGTACTTCGACCACCAGGGGCAATTAAAGAGAGTGACTTTTTAAAAGCCTGTGTAAAGTGTGGATTGTGTGCCGAAGCGTGTAAAAACCGAGATAGTAATATTGATAGGATAACAGGAAAATCAAAAGCAGGAACACTAAAAATGGCAAAAGGTGGTGACCATAAATTAATTGGTACTCCATTTTTTATCCCTACAGAGGTTCCTTGTTATATGTGTGAAGATATTCCTTGTGTACCTGTCTGTCCATCTGATGCCTTAGACCAAGTTTCTGTTTCTAACGAAAAGGGGGAACTTGATATTAACAGAGCAAAAATGGGTTTAGCTGTAGTTCACAAAGAGTCCTGTATCGCATTTTGGGGAATTCAATGTGATGCCTGTTATCGTGCTTGTCCTCTTTTGGGTGAGGCGTTAACTATTGAGATGCAGAGAAATGACAGAACAGGGAAACACACCTTTATGTTGCCCATCGTTCATGATAGTGCATGTACTGGTTGTGGTCTCTGTGAAAAAGCGTGTGTAACGGAAAAACCTGCTATTTTTGTACTTCCAAATGAAGTATCAAAGGGTAAAGCAGGAGACCACTATATAAAAGGTTGGGACAAAGAGGACGATAAACGAGTTCAAAATGCCCAAGCAGAAGAGACCACAACTGAACTCTCTAAAAAGGGAAGTGCAGAGAACTACCTTAATTCAGGAGATTTGTTTTGATGAAAAATATTAGATATTTACTTCTTAGAAGATTGACTCAAATTACTATTTTTGTTCTCTATTTTGGTGCTAATGCTTATGGTTGGAAGATGCTAACAGGTACATTTGGCTCGGCTGTTCTATTTGGAATAATTCCTCTTGCAGACCCATATACTACACTACAAGTCCTATTAAGTGGATTTGTAGTTGGTGCAGATGTACTCTTGGGTGCAACAATAATAACTTTTTTCTACTTTATTGTAGGAGGAAGAGCTTTTTGCTCTTGGGTCTGTCCTATCAATATGGTAACTGATTTGGCTAATTGGCTAAGAAGAAAGCTTAATCTTGACAAAGAAGAGGTTAACTACAAGTTTCTAAAACGAAAAACTAGATATTGGATAATGGTTTTAGGTCTTATAGTCTCTGCTATAGTGGGAGTGTCTGCTTTTGAGCTATTGAGTCCTATTACTATAATGCAAAGAGGAATAATCTTTGGATTTGGTGCAGGTGGGTCTATTATTTTAGCTATTTTTCTATTTGACCTCTTTGGAGTTAAAAATGGATGGTGTGGTCACTTATGTCCTCTAGGAGCGAGTTACTCTCTTATCGGAAGAAAAAGTTTGGTACGGGTTGAACATAACCATGAAGCGTGTATTGGAGACATGCAGTGCAAAGTGGTATGTCCAGAGAATCATGTCTTGAAAAAGATAAACAAAAAAAGCTTTATGGTAACAGATGGAGAGTGTACCAACTGTGGTAGATGTATAGATGTCTGTGAACATGATGCTCTAAAATTTAGCATTCGCAATTTTGCTAAAAAATAGTAGGGATTGTCCTTGAGACTTCCCTAGAGTTTAATAAATTAAAGGAGAGAAAATGATTAGAAAGAGTCTTATAGTTGCTTGTTCTATAGTAGCCCTAGTATCTTTGGGTGTTGCCGAAGGAACAGCAAGTAATGATAGTGCAAAAGAGTTAAGTCTACGAAAAGGTGATGCGTTTTCAGAATCAGATGTAGTTAGTGCAAAGACAAAATATAGTGACAAAGCCCCAGGTACATCTAAAAAAATAGAAAGAGCATTCCAAGATGCACCACCAATGATTCCACACTCTGTAGAGGGACTACTTCCAATTACAGCAAAAAACAACGCTTGTACAGGTTGTCATATGCCAGAGGTTGCACCAGCAATGAAAGCAACACCAATTCCAAAGTCTCACTTTGTTAACTTTAGACCAAAACATAAATTTGATGGTAAAAAGTTTGAAAAATCTATAGATAACTATAAAAATGAGGTAACTATATCTAAACCAAGTGATAAACTATCTATGGCAAGATTTAACTGTTCTCAATGTCATGCTCCACAATCAGATACACCTTTGGCAGTGGAAAATACATTTAAACCTGTATTCTCTACCAAAGATGGAGCATCAAAATCATCTTGGTATGAGCATATGGATGATGACTTAGCAACAGTTGGTGAGGCTGACTCTGTGATAACGGATAAAGACAAAGCAAATACTAACTCTGCAGCAGGTGTTAGTGTTTGGACTAAACACTAATTAGTAAATAATTATGGATAGACGAGAGTTATTTCACTCTTTTGCTTCCTCGTTTAGAGATAATTCTAAGCGAGGAGATGAAAGAGAGAGAGTGATTCGACCCCCCTACTATGCAGATATAGAAGCTTTTGTTCTCTGTGTAGAGTGTAAAGAGAAAAAGTGTGCATCTACTTGTGATGAGAATATTATTATCATTATGGATGATGGAACACCAAGGCTTGATTTGACTACACCTACAGGGTGTACATTTTGTGATGAGTGTGCAGAGGTCTGTGAGGCTGATGTGTTACAAGTAGATAAAATGCGTAAAATTGATGCTCTTATAGAGATAGATATACTTAAATGTTTAAGTTGGAATCAGACTATGTGCTTCTCATGCAAAGAACCATGTATTGATAACGCTATTGAGTTTTTGGGTATGTTTAGACCAACTATCAATCAGGATATGTGTACCTCTTGTGGTTTCTGTCTCTATAGATGCCCAACCAATGCAATCACCATTAAAATGATTTCGTAGAGTGTTGCCTTCCGACAACACCACTAAATAATAAAGGAAAATAATGCGTTTTTTAATAATATCTCTACTACTTTTCATAAATCTAAATGCAAAAATGAAAATATTAGAACCAACATTTATATATGAAGGGAGTGGAGGAGTAACAGACTTAGTCTATAACGATAGTAAGCTCTACTCTGCTACAGCAGAGGGTGCTGTTGATATATATGACACAAAAGAGCAAAAACTTATCAAGACAATTAAAGTACCAAAAATTAAAGATTTTTTGGGAGAAGAGGTAGCTTCAAAAGTCTACTCTGTAGATATTATAGATAACAAAATAATGATAGTATCACAAGGCAAAATGGGCTATAGACGAGTACATATCTATGCAGATAATAATCTAACAGAGGTTATATCTGTAGCTAAATCATATACGATTTCAAAAGCTAAATTTGTAGACAAAGAGCATCTACTTATTGCCCTACTTAGTAATGAGCTAATCCTATATGATATTAAAAACTCCAAAGCACTCTATAGAGAGCAGATAACAGCATCTAAATTCTCAAACTTTGCCCTTAATGAAAAGAGAGATGAGGTGCTTTTAGTAGATGAGAGTGGAGAGCTTAGAGTTATTGCTGTAAAAGATGGCAAAGTAATAAAAGTTTTTAAAGGGCAAAATGTGGATAATGTCTTTCAGGTTGATTATAAAAACAATATAATGATAACAGCAGGACAAGATAGAAGATGTGCTATATACTCAAAGGATGGAAGAAGAGCTTACTATAAAAATGGAAGTTTTTTAATCTACAGTGCAGGACTTAGTCCAAGTGGAGAGATAGGTGCATTTGCTAGTGATGAGCAGAATAATGTCACACTGTTTAATACCTCAACCAAATCTGACCTATATAAGTTAGGTTCACATAAAGCTACCATTAGCAATATACTGTTTATAGATGAAAAAGAGCTATTTACAGCTAGTGATGATAACCATATTAACTATTGGAAATTATAACTGTATGTGACCATGTCACATGCCAATACCAAGTAAACGAGACTAAAACCATCGTTTCCTAAAAAATTCAAAGGAAGATAAAAAATGAACATCTCAAGCATAGTAATCCAAACCTTACCTCAAAATGTAGAGAGAGTAATAGAGATAATCAAAGAGAACCCAGAGATATGTGAATATCATCTGCATGACCCAAAAGGCAAGATAATTGTAACCGTAGAGGGCAAAGATGTAGAGGAGGAGATTCATAAACTAGTAGATATTCAATGTTTTGACCATGTAATAGCTGCAGATATGATGATGACATATCAAGAGGAGCAACTAGATGAGGAGATAAAAAGATTAGAGGAGGAGTCATCTGTACCTGAAATATTGACCAAAACAGATGTTGACCCGAGAACCATTGTATATAATGGTGACCTAAAAAAGCGATTTTAGTAACAGTCTTATATCTATGATAAGAGAAAATTAATCTTATCAAGAAAAAATTAAGCTAAATATTAATATCATAGTGTATAAAACAATTCAAAGGATTAATGAATGATTAACAAGAAAGTATTAATGGCAGTAACGGTTTCAGCCTTACTTTTAGGAGGATGTTTTAACTCGGAAACAGGTGCATCACAAAGAGCAGCTAATGGAGAAGTAGAAACACACGCTCCTGCAAAACATGAGGCAAAAGCTCCTGCTGCCGAAGAAACAAAAGCTGAAACAAAAGCTCCTGCTACCGAGGAAGCAAAAGCTGAA
>CAZSHP010000028.1:5057-21366 GCA_964606545.1 uncultured Sulfurovum sp.
GAGAAGGCTCCTGTTGCCGAAGAAGCAAAAGCTGAAGAGAAGGCTCCTGCTGCCGAAAAAGCAAAAGCTGAAGAGAAGGCTCCTGTTGCCGAAGAAGCAAAAGCTGAAGAGAAGGCTCCTGCTGCCGCAGCTGCTCCAGACCTTAGTGCATGTGCAGGATGTCATGGTGCTAATTTTGAAAAGTCAGCTATGGGTAAATCAAAAATTGTTAAAGATTTAAGTAAAGCAGATATTGTAAAAGCACTTAAGGGTTATAAAGATGGTTCTTATGGTGGAGCAATGAAAGGTATCATGAAAAGTCAAGTAGCCTCTTTTGATAATGCAAAAATTGAAGCTATTGCAAATACTATTGGTAAATAATTTTTTTATAAAAAAATAAAATTTAATCTACAATTATATAATAGGGGCTATATAAGCCCCATATTTCTAATTTTCTTCTAAAAAATCACAATTAATACACGAAATTTTTTTATACTCTATTTTTAATAAAAAAACACATCTAAAGGGTGGATATGAACAAAATAGTAAAAATTGTAACAATTTCAGTAGTTATGAGCCCAATTTTATTTGCAAATACTGCTTCATGCAAAGGGTGTCATGGAGAGAAATTTGAGAAAAAAGTTATGGGTACATCCAAAATACTAAAAGATATGAGTAAACAGGAGATAATTGATGCTCTAAAAGGCTACAAAAATGGTACATATGGTGGGAAACTAAAGAGAATGATGGTAGGTAGAGTTGCTAAACTCTCTGATAAAGATATAAAAGCACTCGCTAATGAGATAAAAAAATAGATACAATTTATTCACACTTCAATTTCAATTCGTTATAATCCCTCCAAAAAGGTATCCTTATGTTTGGTATATTTGAAAGCAGTTATGAGATTCATGATGCAAAAGTTTTTATGGGTAGTTCTGAAGAGATAAAAGAAGAGAAGAGTGAACGAAGAAATCCCTATAATGGAGAGGTGGTGAGCAAAGCTCCTATATGCTCAAAAGAAGATACTATAAGGGCTTTGAAAATCGCCAAAATAGCATCTAAAGAGACAGCAAAATCACCTCTACATCAAAGAGTCTCATGGCTAGAAGATGTAGCCAATAGTCTAAGAAAATATCGTGAGGATATAGCTATAACTATAGTCCATGAGGTGGCTAAACCCCTTGCATTTGCGAGGGTTGAGGTCGATAGATGTATTGAGACTATTGAACTTACAGCAAAAGAGTTAGTAGCTCTTCATGGAGAGACTATACCTACAGATATAGCTCCTAGTGGCAAGAAGACTATAGCTTACTTCTCTCGTGTTCCTGTGGGTGTTGTGGCGTGTATTACCCCTTTTAATTTTCCCCTAAACTTAGTGGCTCACAAAATTGCTCCTGCTCTAGCAGCAGGTAATGCTGTTGTATTAAAACCCACACCAGAAGCACCTCTAACAGCCTATAAACTAGCAAAATTATTTAACAATTCAGAGTATGCTATACCTAATGCTCTCTCTGTTGTCTATGGAGATGTAGAGGTTGGTAGCACTTTGGTAAAAAGTGATATACCTAGAGTTTTATCATTTACAGGTTCTGTCTCTGTTGGAAATATTATCACAAAACAGGCAGGGATAAAAAAGGTAAGTTTAGAGCTTGGTGGAAATGCAGCTACCTATGTAGATAGGAGTGCTGATGTATGTATGGCTGCAAAACGATGTACTTTTGGAGCATTTGTCAACTCTGGTCAAGTCTGTATCTCTCTACAGAGAATCTATCTACATGAGGATATATATGATACTTTTTCGGAGTCAATTGCAAAAGAGAGCAAAGAGTTAAAAGTAGGCTCACCATATGATGAAGATACATTTATGGGACCTTTGATAGATAATGAGTCTCTTATTCGTGCCAAGGATTGGATAGCCTCTGCAAAAAGAGAGGGTGCAAGACTCATAGCAGGTGGAGAGGTGATAGATGGGAGCTTTGCACCAACTGTCATGGCTGATGTAACTGATGATATGAGTATAGTATGCGAAGAGGTTTTTGCTCCTATTGTGAGTCTAGTCAAAGTTCACTCCTATGAGGAGGCTATAGAGAAGATGAATGACTCTCCATATGGTCTTCAATTCTCTATTTTTACTAATGATTTAAGATTAACTCAAAAATTTATAGATGATGCTCAGTGTGGAGGTGTTGTTATAAATGATATTCCAACTCTTCGTTTTGATGTCCAACCATATGGTGGTTCTAAGCTATCTGGAATCGGTAGAGAGGGTCCAAAATGGGCATTAGAGGAGTTTACAGAGATTAAAAGTGTTGTTATATGTTAATGTTTAAAATTAATATATATATCTAAAATTTTTTTATTAAGATATAATAAAGTTATGCTATACTACAAAGTAAAAAATTAACAGTTTATTAATAAGATTTAGAAAGGAAATAGATGGAGTATATGTTTGAAGCAGGATTTTTAGGTACTAGAGCCCCTCTATTTATGGATATAATAGTCATAATAGTAGGGTTACTCCCTTTTTTGATTGCTTTTACTATTTGGTTGGCAATAAAAGAGATGTATAGATTGCATCGTACGTTACAATCTATTCTGTTTTTGGTAACTATCATCTCTTTGGTATATTTTAAATATGGTATGTATACATCAGGAGGTTTTGATTTTTATATAAAAGATAGCTCTATAGACCCAACTATAGGATTTTATTTTTTGGTATTCCATATAATTATAGCATCAATAACTCTAATAATGTGGTTCGCAATGATGAAATTTGCATCAGCAGATAGTCAAAGAAAGGCTCTACCAGGTCTATATAGTAATAGCCATAAAAAATCGGGAATGAGATTGGCTTTTGGAATTCTCTTGACATCTATAACTGGTGTAGGAGTCTACTGGATGCTATATATAGCATAATAATAACTCTATAAAATATAGATAAATCCTATCCTTTTTTGGATTTGTATTTATCTATTTATCTTCTTTAATTAAATAGTATCAAACTCCAACTATCTCTTAGCATCTGTCCATTCGAGATACTGTTTATGTAGTTTCGCATTCCCCTGCTTGAGAGAATAAATCTCCTGCTTTAGATTCCTCTTCTCTTTTTGAAGATACTGTAACCTCTGTAGAGAGCTATCTCCGTAGATGAGATTTGCAACATAGACCCCCACCAATATAACAATCGTAGCAGTAACTATAAAAATCTTGAGCGAGAGACCAAATATCTGCTCAAATCTACTAATAAGGGGGGCTATATCTTCTGCAAATATCATTATATATCCTAATTAAATATATCGTTACCTAGATACTCGAACTGTCCTAGTTCTCTCTCTATCTCTAGTAGACGGTTGTATTTAGCGATTCTATCACTTCTAGCTGTTGAGCCTGTCTTTATCTCACCTGTATTCATAGCTACAGCAAAATCAGCAATAAATGTATCTTCACTCTCTCCTGAACGGTGAGACATCACACAGCTATATCCACTTCTTTGAGCCAATCTAATAGTCTGCATAGTCTCAGAGACTGTTCCTATTTGGTTTGGTTTGATGAGAATAGAGTTTGCTATATCTTTTTCGATTCCCTCTGCTAGGATTGATACATTGGTTACAAATAGGTCATCACCTACTAATTGTATCTTATCACCTAATCTCTCTGTCAATATTTTCCAACCATCCCAATCATCCTCGTCTAGTCCATCTTCAATTGATTTGATAGGATACTTCTCGCATAAATTGGCATAATAGTCCACTAACTCCTCTGCTGTTAGCTCTCTATCTTCTGATTTTAGGAGATATCTACCCTCATCATTTTTGAGTTCTGAAGCAGCTACATCAAGTGCTAGAACAATCTCCTCTCCTGCACTATACCCTGCTAACTCGATAGCCTCCATAATAACCTGCAGTGGCTCTTCGTTTGAGCTTAAGTTTGGAGCAAATCCACCCTCATCACCTACAGCAGTACTCTCACCCATACCATCTATGACCTTTTTTAGATTTTGATAGATTTCAGCCACTGCTTGAAGCCCCTCTGAAAAAGTCTTGAATCCAACAGGCATAATCATATACTCTTGAAAATCTACAGAGTTGTTTGCGTGTTCTCCTCCATTGATAATATTTACCATCGGAACAGGCAGAGTAACGGCATTCATCCCACCAAGGTATCTATATAGTGGCATACCCAAACTCATAGCACTAGCTCTTGCTATCGCCATAGATACACCTAGTACAGCATTTGCTCCAAGTTCAGAGTAGTTATCTGTACCATCAAGTGCCTTCATGGTCAAATCAATCTCTGCTTGGTTAAATGGTGATAGACCCACTAGAGTATCAGCTATCTTGTTGTTTACATTTTCACAAGCTTGTAGTACACCTTTGCCCATATATCTACTACCACCATCTCTTAGCTCCAGAGCCTCTCTCTTTCCAGTACTAGCACCACTTGGGACTATAGCAGATGCTGTTGTACCATCACTTAGACTTACTGTTGCTTGGACTGTAGGGTTTCCTCTACTATCCATTACTTCATTTGCTCTTACGACATCAATAAAAATCATTATTTTAACCTTGGATATTTAATGATGGAATCTTAACATATTATGACATAAAGATTAACAACAATCAAGATAAATATCTCTAACTATAAATATCTAATATCATTTGATATAGGAAAAATAGCTCAATAGCTATAGTCATATAGCCTATATAGTTGATTATCATCTGAATTTTAACAGCCTGTGAGTTTGCTTTGACATGGTGGTTTCCATGATGATGGTGATGATTTGGTAATGCACCTGCCTGTTCTAATGCAGTATGTATCATAAGCTCCTCCTCAAGATGAGCTTCATCTTTTTTCTTTAATTCTCGCAACCGATATGCCTCTTCTCGATTTCTTTTGGTTAGAGCAAAAGTGGTTAATAGTAAAATAGAGGATAACATCCCTACAAAAGTATAGATACTCATAGCTAATCCTTTTTTTTAAGCTATAAATATTATAGCATATATTTAATTATATGCCATAATATTTTTTTCTGCTCTATCTATTCATTATCCTTAATAGCCTTACTATCCATAGTCAACATACTAGTAATCCCTAGAGCCTCTTTGATTTTTGCCTCTATCTCATCTCTTAGCTCTATATTCTCTTTAAACTTCTTCTTGACATTCTCTTTTCCTTGTCCTAGTTTGCCTTCACCATAAGAGAACCATGCACCCGATTTGTCAATAATATCAAGCTTGACACCATAGTCAACTAGCTCACCCTCTCTTGATATACCTTCACCAAACATAATATCAAACTCGGCTTGTCTAAATGGTGGAGCTACTTTGTTTTTGATTACTTTTGCTTTTACTCGGTTACCTATTTGAGAATCACCCTGTTTGAGTGTTGCGATTCTTCTCACATCTATACGAACTGATGCGTAAAATTTGAGTGCATTACCACCTGTAGTAGTCTCTGGTGAGCCATAACCCATCATTCCAATCTTCATTCTTAATTGATTAATAAAAATTACAGTGGTCTCTGTTTTATGCAAGATAGCAGTAAGTTTTCGTAGGGCTTTGCTCATGAGTCTAGCCTGTAGACCTACCTGTTGGTCTCCCATCTCACCCTCTATCTCTGCTTTTGGAGTTAGAGCGGCTACTGAATCGACTACTATAACATCTACTGCACCCGAACGAGCTAGAGTCTCCAATACATCAAGAGCTTGTTCTCCAAAGTCAGGTTGAGAGACCAATAGATTTTCTACATCCACTCCTAAGTTTTTTGCATAGAGTACATCAAGAGCATGTTCAGCATCTATAAAAGCACAAATTTTATCTTTGGCTTGTGCAGAAGCTGTAATCTGTAGAGCTAAAGTAGTTTTACCTGAACTCTCTGGCCCATAAATCTCAATAACTCTACCAACAGGCACACCACCAATCCCCAAAGCCATATCAAGCCCCAAAGAACCAGTACTAATAGCCTCTATAGGCTCTATATCTTTGTCACCCAATCTGACTATTGTACCCTTTCCAAAATTTTTATCTATCTGTTTCATCGCCATCTCTAAGGCTTTTTTCTTGTTTGCATCCATAGTAATAGAAATCCTTTATTTTAATTTTGTAATAGTAGTGGTATTATAGTAGATTTTTAATAGTTATAACGAAAATATGTCAAATTGTCATCTTTTTTCTAAATTTTGCTTTTTGTCTAATTTCGATAAAATACAGAAAAATATAAAAAAAGAGATATACAATGAAAAAAATAGAACTAGCCCACTCCCCAGATGCAGATGATATATTTATGTATTACGCTATCAAGTTTGGATGGGTAGATACAAAAGATTATCAATTTAGCAATATTGGTTTGGATATAGAGACTCTCAATGTAGAGGCAATAAAGGGGACTTATGATGTAACAGCTATCAGCTTTGGAATGTATCCCTATATCAAAGATGAGTATGCTCTGCTACGAACAGCTGTTAGTTTTGGTGATGGATATGGGCCCAAACTTATCCGTAAAAAAGAAAAAAGACTCAAAAGAGATTTCAAGGTAGCTTTGTCAGGAAAATATACAACTAATGCTCTACTCTTTCGTATCTATTATCCTGATGCCAAACCAATCTATATGGATTTTTTAGAGATTGAAGAGGCTGTAGTAAGTGGCAGAGTAGATGCTGGTGTACTCATACATGAGTCTATTTTGGATTTTGATGACTCATTGGATGTTGAGAGAGAGATATGGGATATATGGGTAGAACTAGTAGGAGAGGGGTTACCTCTACCTCTTGGTGGTATGGCTATTAGGCGTTCACTTCCACTCAATCGTGCTATAGATATAGAGAATATCCTAATAGATGGTGTCAAGATAGCAAATAATAAAAAAGATGAGCTTTGTAGACGACTTGAAAATGACTCTCTAGTGAGAATCTCTGATACCATGCTAACTAAATACCTCGATATGTATGCCTCTGATAAATCGGTAGAGTTATCTAAACTTCAACTAAAAGCACTCGATAGACTATATGAGCTTGGTTTTGATAGGGGGTTATTTTCTGAACCCATAAAAACAGAAGATTATCTCATCCCAAAGGAGTATAAGAGCCTAAGAGAATCTTAGACAAAATATATTATTACTAAGGGCAGATTAACTTATATCCTAATTTATAATTATTGGAGATGCTATCTTTTGGTAGTTTTTTTCTAAGATTGTAGAGTAGGTTTTTGAGTCGATTGGCACAATCTTTACTCAAAGAGTCCTCTTCCCAAATCTCATACTCTATAGAAGTTCCATCTATTAGTTCATTTTTTGCTTTTATTAGTATATTCAATAACTTAAGTTCATTTTTAGTCAATTTAACTTCATTACTAGAGGCATTATATAGTATCTGTTGATTGATACAAAAATGGTATCCCTCCTTTAATCTAATTAAATTTGTAGACAAAAATTTTAAATCATCTATAACATTAGAGAGGATATTCTCAACCTGTTTTTTCTTGAATGGCTTATGAATACATCCTGATAGATGTAGAGGCAGTGCCTTTTCTAACTCCTCTTTGTCTATAATATCTGCTAATATAGCAATTACAGTCTGCCTATCATGCTCCCGAATCTCCTTACAGACATCAAATGCACTATCTTCACAAGAGTTACAATTCAAGACAATGGTGAAAAATGAGTTTTTATAATACATGGATAGAGCTTCTCTATTACTCTTTACTAATTCAATATGATTAAAATAGTTTTGAAAATATTGTTTGTCTTCCATATCCCCCACTAATAACAGTGGATTAACATTTAAAGTATTCATAAAACTTTTCCCTTCCTCAAAATGTAATTGATTGTTATTTTATCATTAAAAGATTATGAAATTGATTAATATAATTTATCTAAAAAGAATAATATAAGTCTTTTAGAGTTTTTTATAGTTTTTTATAGTAATTTTATATTTAAAAAAATATTAAAATAAACTATTTTTATTAGAAACATCCATGAAAATATTTTTATATAAACACTATTAATCAAATTATTTTAAGACAATTTTTATCTTATTTCTTTTCTTAAACCCCTAAAAGTCCTATTTTTAGGTGTTTTATTAAATAAATATTATTAATATGCTTTATATTTTTATTTTCTGCATATTAATTTTATTTTTTGATATTAGGTTAAGATATGTTTTAATTTAAATTTTTTGGTGTTTTTTTATAAAAAAAAAACATTAAAGTACAAAAACTAACTTTTTAAAGAGTTTTTTCTGCTACAATTATATTTATGAGAATAAAGTCTAAAACAAATAAAAATATTGGATGGTAAGTTTCTCAGAAGGGAAGTCCCTCTATTCATAAAGAGAGACAAATTAAGCTTTGCAAACTAATCTTTGGCGAGGAAAGTTTGCTAACACTCTATATAGGTATAAAGTGTATTTTATTATAGCACAATATACCTTTGTCTTTTCAAAAACAAAGGAAATAAAATGACAAAAACAATCGTAATCTCAATCGTGGCTTCAGCAATGCTCTTTGGTGCAAATGTAGATAATCTTACTACTGACCAAGTCAATAAAACTACAAATAGTACTATTAATAATGCAACAGCAACCCAAGGAAAAACATCAATTACAGGTAGTGCTGATGTTGATGATTTGACTATTACTCAAAAAGGTACAGATGCTGGAGAGACAGGAAACTCTATTGATAATCTTACAGTAAATGGTACTGACAAAGATAGTCTTAATATCAATCAGGGAAGCACAATAGTAACCAATGCTACAGTTAATAATGTAACTATTGATTCTGATAGTTCAATCTCTGGTGGAACTATTGATGGAAGTGGAGAGGTTAGTCAAGGAGCAACATCTGTTGGAGGTAGTGGTTCTGTTTTGGAAAATATACAAATAGAATCAACCAATACAATGACTAGCTTAGATATTGATGGTAGTGAAACTCGTGAAGTTATTGTTTCTCAAGGAACGCTTACAGTTAGTGGTGATGCTAATGCTTCTAATGCCTCAGCAGATGATATTAAAATTAAATCTACTAATGATATGCAAACAGGTACCAAAATCGAAGACTCAACAGTGAGACAATCCTATATTGCTATTGATGGAACAGGTACAACAGCTCAAAGCTTAAATATTGACCAAACAAATACACTTAGTGGGTCAAGTAAAATTAAAGACGATTCAACTGCACTTCAAGGAGTTATTAAAATTGATACAGGTGCTGATGTTAACGGACTAAAATCAATAGTAGAAAATACTATGAATGCTTTGACTTCAGATGGTTCAACTACAGTACAAAATCACATCAATATTCATAGTGACTCTCAAGTGACTGATATGACTGTTAATACTGGTGGAACTAATAAAAATAAAATAGATACAGTTACAACTACTGACTCTACAGTAACTCAAAATACATACAATATTACTAATGGTTCAGATGTAACAGGTCTTAGTGGAACACATGATAATATCATTAGCAACTCAACATTTACTGATGCACATGTCTATCAAGATGCTATTGATATTAATAATTCAACTATCAATACAGATGCTACTATTAACTCTACAAATACAATTAATAATATCACTGTAACTGGTACAAGCAATGTAAATCAAGCAGTAACTGTTATTAATAATTCAACTCTTACATCTCCTTCATTGGTATCTGATAATGAGATTGATGGTGTTGGTCTTAATAGTTCGGAAGTGACTCAAAGTTATACTTCTATAGTTGATTCAACTTCTGTTACAGGATTAGATTTAGATAATACTAACAAAGTTCTTAATACTGATGCTTCTGGTGATATTAACAGCTCAACAGTTATTCAAGCAGAGTTTATAATGCAAGGTGGCACACTCTCTACACTAACACAAGATACAGAAAACACTATTAATAATGCAGAGATTACAGGTAGTACTATTAAACAAGCTAATGTTGCTCTTAGTAATAGTGGCGTAACTAATGTAACTTTAGGAAAAAATGGCGATATTACTAATGATATTGATGGAACTGATATTGATAGCTCTAACATCTCTCAAAATGGTCTAAGAATTTGTGATTCTACAGTTACAGGATTAGATGTAGACCAAGATAATGATATTACAGGTGGTTCAGTTACAGGTTCAACTGTATCACAAGGTGATATTAATATCGAAGGAGCAGAATCTGATTGTGAGACACTAGCAAGAGCAGATATGGGAAGTAAAGAGTACTAATCTTCTCTATAAGATAGCATCATACTTAGATGCTATCTAACACTTATCTATAAAAAACACTTTCAAAGGAGATAAAATGAAAAAAATAGTTGTTTTATCCATCATCGCCTCTTTTTTTGCTTTAGCCAATAATAGCGTTACAAATTTAAAGCTTAACCAAACGAGTGAAATTGATAATAGTAGCAATATTAATAATGGAGCTACTGTATCTCAGGGGCAAACGGATATAAAAAATAGTTCTAATGTTGAAAATGTAACTATTACTCAACATGATAATACAATAGACAATACCCAAATTTCAGGAACAAATTCGGAAGTTTATCAAGGATTAACCATTGTAAATAATAGTCGATTAGAAAATGCAGAGTTATCATCAGATAATAGTATAAAAGATGTGAATATTATAAATGGAAAATCTATCATTACACAAGGTAATTTAATTATTGGTGGAGAGTCTAATGTGACAGGAGTAGCTCCTACAGGTGGAGGAGGAGGATTCGGTGGTATAGGAGGTGGAACTGGTGGTACTACAGGAGATAATATTGAAATTACTCAAGAGAATAAACTCCAAGATACAACTATGCAAAACTCCATTATTCATCAAGGATTAACTACAATCAATAATGGAGCTACTGTATCATCCACATTTAAACTTAATCAAGAAAATACCATAAAAGTAGCAGATTTTTCAACTAATGAAATGAATGCTTCAACAATTCAACAAGGTGTTACACATATCAATGGAGGAGTAACAGAGAATGTACAACAAACAATTATTAATGTTGTAGAGGATGTTACTCTTGATGCTAGTCAAATTAGTCAATCTAGTATGAATTTTACAAGTTCAACTATAAGCAATATTAATAATGATAATGATGATGGAAATCCTGATGATAGAAATAGAGTTACAAATACGCATTTATCTACTGGTGCCACTCTTGACCAATCGAATATCACGGCTGTAAATAGTAGCATTGATAGATTATATAAACAAAAGACTGATGGATTAGATGAAAACAACTGGGTACACACTGTAACCATTGATAATTCAAAAGTTAAACAGTCTATATTAAATGCCACTAATGAGAGTAACCTTATCAATATTACCTATAAAAAAGAAGATATGCCTGAAATTTATAGTGCACCTAATCTTGTCTATAACTCTAAAGCTCTTAATCATTCTAACTTTCTTCAAGATGTATCAGAGTTTAACCAAGCAAGAATGGAAAATATTGTTTTTAATCGAGGAAACTCAATTAATACTGTGAACGCTGACAATTCAACCATTAAACAATTTAATGTAACTGTTAAAAATTCAGATTTTACAAATTCTAATTTAAGAGCTTCATCTATTTTAGGAGGTGTAAATACTAATAATGCTGAAATTTCACAAGGAAGTACCATTATCACTGACTAACATAACTTCAAAAAAAGAGAAAGGAGAAGCATGAAACGGGTCACAATGTTTATATTAATAAGCTTTTCCCTCCATGCTGAGGGAGTAACTGAGCTCAGTGTCATAGAGAAAAACCAAATCTTGGAAAATAGCCAAATCAATGAGGCTACTGTACGACAAGGAGAGATAAATCTCATAGGAGATTCGACCATATTAGATGTTCAAGTGGGGGATGCTCAAAGCCAAAATCTCATTAGTGCTTCAACTATTGACCATTCAGACCTTCAACAAGGGGGAGTTGATGTCAATGGAAGTAGTCTACTTCACACCAAGATATTGGTAAACAATCAACTCTTGGAGTCTCATATCCAAAATAGTTCTCATATCAAACAGGGAACTGTCAAGATAACAGATAGTGGGGAGATAAAAGAGAGTTCTTTTAATCTAAGCAATACAATCAATGGGGCAACTATTGATAGTACTACTCTATCTCAGAGTGAGATTATGGTTGAACACTCAACAGTAAATGGTTTAACCTTTACAGGGGTACATACTATTGCCAATGAGAATGAGAGTATCAGTATAACCAACTCTGATGTAACACAAGGAAAATTGAGTGTTATAGGGAGTTCTAATTTAACTAATAGTACTATTGATATGCACTCAAATATTGATGATACAACTATTACCGATTCATCTATTGACCTCTGTAGTGTATATTTGAGTAATGGAGCAGATGTTGATGGAGCTGATATTCATGGTGAGTGTAGCATGGAAGAGTCTACCATTACAGGTACTAATTTTACACAAGGAAGTATTGTAGTCTATTAAACAGAACGATAAGATGGGGAATTCCCCCCTCTTGATACTCTTTAGCATATCAAGATGTGTTAAATAATATCAAGGTATAGGAGAAGAGAATGAAAAAAAGGTTTTTAATAATTAGCATAATATCAGTTGTAACTATTATACTCCACGCAGAGGAGTCAGATTGGCAGAGTGATAGTTGGGATAGTAAAGCTCAAGAGGAGATGGAGCAGAGCAACGGGGTTTTCAAAGAGATGGAGATTAAAAATCGTTCCAAAAAAGAGTATGATGATAAGGTCTATAAATATATAAAAGATAAAGATTATGTTGTAAAAAATAATAATATTGAGATAGCAACAGTAGAACTTAGTGATGACTTACGCAGTGGTGATGTCGAGGTGAATGTAATGACTGAGGATTTAAGAGTTCAAGGAGATAGTTATAGAGGAGACTCTCTAGCGATGAGAAAAAATGACTATAAACATTTTGTAAAGCATGATGAGAGAGGTATATCTCAATTTGATGAGATAGGAAAAGAGACTCTAGGTACTCCAAAAACTATTATTGAAACCCAAGACCCTCTCTATCAAAAAGTAGCAGATGAGGATATATCTCAACTAGAGGTAATTGATCTAAGAGAAAAACCCGAAGTCAAAGAGGTAAATGTCTATATCAAAAATACTACTATTAGAGTAGGAGAAGATGATAATGAAAAAGATTAACAGAGGAGTAGGATTGGGAGTAGTTGCCCTGCTCCTCTTTGCAGGGTGTAGTGTCAAAGAGCCAAAATTCTCAAAAGAGGAGCAGAATATTACTCTTCCATTTAGTAACACAACCTACTTCTCTAAAGCTTTTAAAAAGTTAAACCAACTTCTTATCTCTAATCATGCACCCACTTATAGAATACAAGTCAAAACGATTGAAAATCTAAGCTCTGCCAAAGGAGCAATGCCAATGGATAGTAGTGCATTTATTCGTACCCCTATTGTTTTAAATATGAACCATATTAACCTAGTCGCTTATGAGCCTATCTTTAATAAATATGAGACAAAAACCACAGGATTTGTATATTTTCCTGAAATGAAAAAATCTATCCCTCAACTAGTAATCACAGGAGGAGTAACACAGTTTGACAAAGGGATTATCTCTACTAGTAACAATTTTGATTTGGATGTTGATGTAGGAGGAGGTGATTGGCAGACAGATGGGCGATTCAACACAGACAAGAGTGATAGCTTCTCTCAAATCGCTTTGGATTTAAGCATGTTTCAGTATCAAAATAGAATTTATGTTTCAGGAGTTGCTACCACTAACAAAATCGAAATTCATCGAAAACGAAAAAAGAATCGTTTTGGACTCTTTCTCAACGGTTCAGGGATAGGTTATAGTAAATATGCAACTCTCCAACAATCCAAAGATGAAGCACTTAGAATCCTAACTGAATATAGTCTCATTCAGCTACTCGGACGACTTTATCAAGTACCTTACTGGAAATGTACAACACCACATATGGCTATCGATACAGATATAGTAGATAACAAAGTATCACAATTTAACAGCTCAAAAAAAATAATCAAATTTAAACGGATAGAGAGACTCATCGGATTATATGGATATAGAGCAAAAATAGATGGTAAGTTATCTAAACAAGAGCTAGTTAAATTGGAAAAAATCTATAAAAAATATCACTTTAAATCCAAAGAGGTTCTATCTCCCTCTTTTTATAGAGAATTATATATCAACACCCCCATCTTCTCAAATTAAAAAATAAAAATCCTATTTGAATAAAATAGGATTAAGTAAAAAAATATATACTAGCACTGTTTTTTTTAAAAAATAGAAATTAATAATTTAAGGGATAGTATGATTAGAGTCGTAAAGAGAAGTGGTAGAATAGAGACACTAGATATTACAAAAATTCAAAAATATACTAGTGGTTCAGTAGAGGGTTTAGCAGGGGTGAGTCAAAGTGAACTAGAGGTTGATGCAAATCTCCATTTTAGGGATATGATAAGTACCAAAGATATTCAACAGACACTTATACAGACAGCTGTTGACAAAATTGATATAGATAGACCAAACTGGACATTTGTAGCCTCTAGGTTGTTTCTATATGACCTATATCATAGAGTTAGCAACTATACAGGGTATAAGCATCTGCGAGATTATTTTGAAAAGGGTGAAAAAGAGGGGAGAATACTTCTTGGACTCAAAGAGAAATATGATTTAAATGACCTAAACTACTATCTACGACCAGAGAGAGATTTACAATTTACATATCTTGGAATAAAAACACTCTATGATAGGTATCTACTCAAAGATAGTCATGGTAGCCCTATAGAGCTACCTCAACATCTCTTTATGGGGGTGGCTATGTTTTTAGCTCAAAATGAGAAAAATCCTCAATATTGGGCAAAAAAGTTTTATGATATTATAAGCAAATTTGAGGTTATGCCAGGGACTCCTACTATCTCAAATGCAAGGACTCCACGACATCAACTTAGTAGCTGTTTTCCAAAAGGAGAAAAAGTTTTAACTTATAATGGCTTTAAAAATATAGAAGAGATAGAGGTTGATGAGTTTGTATTGACTCATAAAAATAGATTTAAAAGAGTATATGAGCTTTTACAGAGAGAGTATACCCAAGATTTGTATCTTTTTGATATTTCAGGGTTTGAAAAAGAGACACTAAGATGCACAAATGAACATCCAATTTTGACTATTAAAAAGAGTGACATAGAGTGTATTAGAAAAGGTAAACTCTGTATTTTAAATCAAGGAAAATATAAGAGATGCTTTAGATTAAAAGATGAATATAAAGAAGATTGTGAACTATTAGAAAAAGATTTCTCATCTGCTCCTAAATGGATTGAAGCTCAAAATATTGAAAAGGGAGATTTTTTACAGGTTTCATATCCTACATATAACCACAAAATTGATGAAATAGTAGTTAGTGATTATATATCTCTAAAAGGGGTAGAGATAGTAGATGATAGAGTAGTTATAAAGAGAGAGAGTTGTGGATATGAATATTATGCTAGAAGTTATTATAATAATCAAATAGTACCCATCAAAAACAATATTCCTCTTAGTAATGATTTTATGAGATTGATTGGTTATTATCTAGCAGAAGGGTATATTAGCAAAGATTTAAGCTCTATACATTTTACTTTTGGCTCAAAAGAGATAGATTATATAAAAGATACTAGCCAAATTTTAGAAAATCTTTTTGATGTAAAGGTAAATATCATTGAAAATAGGGATAACTCAACATCTGTATCAGTACACAATAAACTTCTTGGGAACTTTCTATATAATCTAGTAGGTAGTGGATTTGATAAAAAATATCTAACAGAGGTTCTTCTTTATGCAAAAAATCAAAAACACCTATTAGTAGGAGCTTTTAGAGGTGATGGGTGTACTATTGATAATGGTATGGCAATGTCTCTCTCTAATAAAGAGTTAATTAAACAGTTATACAATATTGCTCTAAGAGAGGGATTAACTCCAAAACTTAGAGTTCCAAAACCATCACATTTAGCAACAACTCAACCCTATATTTTAGAGATACATTATCTAAATGATAAAGAGTTTATAGAACTTGTTGGCAAAAACCTACATAAAATAGAGGTAAAAGAGTTTAGAAAAGATGGCTCTTTGATAGGAAGAACTATAAACCAATTTTGGTTTAATGGGAACTTTTTTGCCAAGGTAAACAAAATAGAGATAAAAGAGACGAATGAAACTGTATATAATCTTGAAGTAGAAGATGACCATAGTTATGTAGTAAATAATATAGCTGTACATAACTGTTATATTGGCTCAACTCCTGATAATATAGAGGGAATATTTGATGCGTACAAAGAGATGGCATTACTTAGTAAATTTGGTGGTGGTATAGGTTGGGACTGGTCACAGGTGCGAGGGAT
>CAZSHP010000029.1:0-20167 GCA_964606545.1 uncultured Sulfurovum sp.
ATTTAGCATTTTATTAAATAAATTTCTATTGTATCAGACACATATTAATAATACTCTTAAGGGTTGGGACACAAACCCTCTACCTGCTATCTCTAAAATTAGAGAATTGCAGGATACGCTTTTTCTTAAAATATTTAATGCTCCATTTACATCAGCATTTATTAATTTTCCAATAGAAGATTGAAATAACCCCCTTTTTACTCTTTTTCCCTTATAACTTGTATGCTTTTTTATATCTTCCAATCCCAAAGCATCACATTTTGATGTATAACTCTCTTCTTGTTCTAATACCTCTATACCATTTTTTAAAGCTCTATATTTTATATATTTAAGTAGTTTTAGGTGTGGAATTGAGTAGAATTTTTCATTATTCTTTCTTCCCATATTACAATTTTGTTTCCAACCTCTATTATATCCTATAACTATTTTTTTAATTCCTCTTTTTATTGCAATATCTATAATGCCTTTCTATTGGAGATATTTAGCAAATTGTTATGAATGTAAAAGAACATCATTATACTTTGCTTAGGTGTTCAGGTAGGAGTTATCAAATTAATTATTTGTTTTTTTAGGGGTGGGGAATGTAAGGAATAAGAGAATATAATATCTCTATCTATATAATTAAGCTTTTTCAGTTTAACTTAAGATATAATTAAGTTATAAATAAAGTAAGGATTGACGATGAACTGGAATGGATTAGGAGATATAAGAGTATTGATTGCCGATGATGATGCTTTTAATCGACAACTTATTGTAGCTCTTTTGGCAAAAGTACCAAATATAAAAGTTATTGAGGCTAGTGATGGATTAGAGGCACTTAAAATCCTAAAACAAGAGAGAATCAGTATGCTTCTATTGGATTATCATATGCCTAGAATGAATGGAGATGAGTTGCTTCGAGAGATAAAAGAGGATATGAGACTCTCCAAAATGCCTGTAGCTATTATAACAACAGATGAGTCGGAGATGAGACACCTATATGAGCTAGGGGCTGATGATTTTATTCTAAAACCATTTGATTTCCAAGAGCTTCGACGATGTATATATAGACATGTCCAAAAAATAGGAGATAATACTATATGCAGAGTCTCATTATAAATGCTTACTCTATAAAAAATTTAACCAAAAAGATAGACAATAGTATTGAAAAAGGATTTCAACCTACATTAGCTTTTATCTACTCATCACCAAAATATAATATTAGAAAATTAGTTGTAGAGTTAAACTCCTACAATTTTTTGGTATTTGGAGCTACTACAGCAGGTGAAATCTTTGCTAATAAGGAGTATGGGGCAAATGAGGTAGAGGATACTATAGTATGTATGTTATTAGATATTAATCCATCTGCTATTGCTCTTAGGCTTCTACAGGTTGAGCATGATAGATATTATAGTATAGGTGAATGGGTTGGTAGTTGGGCAAATAAGATATTTGCTAAACCTGCTATTATAACTGTCACTTCGGGTTTAGCATTTGATAATGATGCCTACACCCAAGGGGTTGAGTCCAAAGGGATAGAGTATGTTTTTGGTGGAGCAGCGGGTGATGATTTGATACTAAAAGATACATTTATATTCTCAAAAGATAACTTCTCAAATCATGGCGTTGTTGCTCTAGCTATAGATATGGATAAAATTAATATCACTGGTGCTAGAGCATTTGGATGGAGAGGTATAGGCAAAGAGAGGATTGTTACCAAATCAGATAAAAATATTGTATATAAGATAGATGATAGGTCAGCAATAGATTTTTACAAGAGTTATTTGGATATTGATAATGATGATATGCCTCAGACAGGAATTGAGTATCCTTTAGAGGTTACCATGAGAAATGGTCAGGTAGTCTATAGAGCTGTGCTTGAATTAGATGAAGAGAGCGGTTCTCTAATTTTTGCAGGGCATGTAGAGGAGAAGTCTCGTGTTAGACTCTCATCCCCAACGGGCAAAGCCATTATTAAGCAGGTGGGCAAAAGTATAGATGACGCTTTGGATTTTGAAGCTGATATTGCACTTGTTTTTCCTTGTTGTTCGAGAAAACAGGTACTTGGAGATTTGACTATCAAGGAGATAGAGAGTGCTTTTAACTCTAGCAAAGCTCCATTGGTTGGATTTTTTGCTTATGGAGAGATTGGAGCATTTCCTGGAGGGTATGGTTTTCATAATGAGACATTTGTAACAGCACTTTTGAGTGAAAAGGAGGGATAGGTGCTTATTGATAATATAAGAGAGTCTATCAGAGCTATTCCAGATTTTGATAAAAAAGATTCACTTTTGCAGAAGATTGACTACTTACAAAAGGATACAGATAAACTAAAAAAGAGATACCAAAAGGCTAATAGAGATAGACTCTCAGCAGCTCATCTTCTAACAAAAGTAAATGAGGAGCTAGAGGAGTCGTTAAGTAATGAAAAACGATTTATAGCCTCTGTAAGTCATGAGCTTAGAACACCACTTACGGGAATATTGGGCTATAGTGAGCTTTTGGAGGATACGGAATTAGATATTAGACAGAAAAAGTATCTATATAGTATTGTTCAGAGTTCAAACCATCTATTGGCTCTAGTCTCAGACCTACTCGATGTTGCAAAACTAGGAGATAATAGGATAGAACTCTCTCCCAAAGAGGTAGATTTTGATGAGATTTTAAATGATTGTGCCAATCTAATTCAGTCAAAAATATCATCCAATATAGAGTTCAAGGTTGATATTCCTATACTAGAGTATAAACTAAAAGCAGATGATAAGAGGGTAAAACAGATTTTTATAAATCTACTCTCAAACGCTGCTAAGTTTACTACAGAGGGTTCTATTAGCTTCTATATCAAAGAGCTAAAGGAGCTAAAAGAGAATAGAGTAAAATTGGTTATAAATGTAGATGATACAGGAGATGGTGTTCCTGAAGAGGTCTCTGATACTCTCTTTAATCCTTTTCAATCAACGGATAAAACCCAAGGAACAGGGCTTGGTCTCTTTATCTCTCGACAGTTTGCAGTGATGATGGGTGGAGATATTACGGTAGAGTCAAAAATAGGAGTAGGAAGTAGTTTCTCTGTTACACTTGTTTTGGATAGATGCCAAAAACAGGAGATTGGAAAAACACTTAACAATACAGGTATTATGATGTTTCACCATAGAGGAGAGCTTGTAGAGGAGTTATCCAAAAAATTTATCAATCTAGGTGTTAATTTTCAAAACCATGATATTTCAAGTGAGGATATAACCTCTGCACTTGTTCATATGGTAGCTAGTGGAAGGTTTTATAATATTGCTATATTTGATATAGATATGTTCAAAGAGAGTACAGGAAGTATTGCAGGAACACTAAAAAAAGTAAATCCAGATATAAAATTGATAGCTCTTGGTGATGAGGAGAAAAAAGATAGATGCCTAAAGGTCTTTGATAAGGTTTTAAATAAACAGATTCACTATAGACGACTTGTAAAAGAGGTAGAGGCACTTTATGCAGATGAGTTTTTGGGAGAGAATCAAGAGATGGACTACTCTAATTTAGATATATTAATTGTAGAGGATGTAGAGCTAAATAGAGAGTATGAAAAAGAGATGCTCAAGAATTTCTTCTCTATCAAATCAGATACAGCCCAAAATGGTTTAATTGCTGTAGAAAAGGCAAAAAAGAAGAGATATGATGCGATATTAATGGATATGAGAATGCCTGTTATGAATGGTCTTGAGGCAACTAGAGAGATAAGAAAATTTGACAAAGAGATACCTATTATCTGTATGAGTGCAAATGTCTACAAGGAGGATAAAATATCAGCAGAGGAGTCAGGTATGAATGATTTTATAGAGAAGCCTCTGGAGAGAATAGATATAGAGAGTAAATTGCTAAATCTTATAAATAACAAAGAGCCAACCATCAAGAGAAACAATAGTAAAATAGAGTCATATACTCATTCAAAAATAGAGATAAAAGAGAGTACCTTGAGAGATATAGCACTCTCACACTTGGAGAATAGTTTCAATGAGAAGACAGCTAGAAGACTTTTTGACAAAGCTATAGAGAGTATAGAGTCTTATTATAGGAGAATAGAGAGTAATTTTATTCAAAAAGATACAAAAGAGCTTACAGAGGATTTTCATGCGATAAAGGGGGTTTTATCCAATCTTGGTCTAAGTGATATTGCAAAAGATGCAGGAGTTCTCCAAAAATTATCTGAAAAGGGTGATTTCCAATCTATTATCAAGCTCAAAGAGAAGTTTATCACAAGAGTTAAGGAGCTTATTATAGAAGTATAGAGTAGCGTCTATACTTCTAATTTATTTAGAGTTTAAATATAAAATCTCCATTCTCTAAACTCTCATTTTTATATTGAGGTTTTTGTTGATTTTTGGTTTTATTCTCTACATATTTTTTGATATAGTCTGCTAGAGTTGTAAATCTGATATATTCATCTTTTTTGACGCTAGAGTCCAATACTTTTAATAGAGCTTGTGTAAATGGTGAGTGGTGTGAACCATCTAATACAGGTTGGTCATCCCCTGCTGTCAAGATATTGATAGATTTTTTTGATAGAAGCTCTCTAAATAGTTGGGTTACTTCACTATTACTATCTGTAGTTGCTACTTTTGTAGGCTTGATTCTAACAGAACGAGTCTTGGTATCATACTCTACACTATCTAAATCTTTGCTAGATACACCTGCTAGTGATTTTTTTGCATATTTTGACTCCATAGCTAAACCTGAGAAGCATGAGTCTAAAATTATACCGATATGTTTGGCTTTTGTATCTCTTGAGTACATTACTAGTGAGCTAATACTTAGAGCCGATTTGTCATAGTACATTACATCTGTATTTGGACTGTTTAAATCGGAGTTGAAATCATAAGGCAAGATATAACCCTCTCGTACATTGTTATGTCCTGATACTCCATCTCCATGTCCTGCAAAATAGAATAGTGTAGCATCTTGTGAAGTTGAGAGCTGTTTTAGCTTTTTAAGGGCATCCAAAATTCTCTCTTTGGTAGCATTTTCATTATAGAGTTCAATAACTGAAAATCCTTTTTTTCTCAAAAGAGCTGCTACACTTCTAGCATCATTAATTGCATTGTTTAGTCTAGGAAGAGAGAGCCGTTTATAGTGGTCGATTCCAACAACAATAGCGTACTGTTTTTTGTACCAAGTAGGAATCTTGTTATCAGATGTAGCAGGAGCAGATGCTGAGCTACTTGATGCACTATCCGTAGGAGAGTAGCTACTCTTTATCTGATATAGTTTAATATCCCTTTTTCCCTCTACAGTGGCAAGTAGATGACCCGATTTATTAATGGTAACACTATTCCCTCTATCCTCTAGGACAATATTAGTAATATGTTTTTTCTTCTCTAAATCCCATAGTCTAATGGTCTTATCCTCTGAACTTGATGCCATATAGCTTCGATTGTAGGCAACAGCTATATCTGTGATTGGCCCTCTATGTTCATTAAACTCTTTTAGGGTATTACCTTGATTATCTTTGAATTTTATAGTATATTTCCATACAGGTGGGCCATTTCTACGACGACTATTACCTTGTGCTGTCTCTACCTCTGTAAGTGCTGATATAGTGTAGTCATCAAAAGATTTAGCTTTTTTTATCTCGCCATACTCATTGGATGGAGTTAGGTATGAGTAGATTGCTCTCTTTTTGACAACATCCCAAATTTTTGTATTTTTGTCTTTTGCTGTTGAGACTATTTTTCTATCAAAATCTATAAAAGAGATATTAGTTACACTCTTTTGGTGTCCCTCTAGTCTAGCTATTTGTCTACCCGATTTTGCATCCCATATATCTATTACTCTCTCCTCTCCACCACTTGCAACTTTTGAAGCATCAGAGTTGAAAGCAACTGCAAAAGTCTCATCTGATTTGCTTCTCATACGGTGAATTAATTTGTAGCTATTTAAATTCCATATCTCTATATATCCATCATCTCCACCAGATACAAGATATTTACCATCTAGGCTAATATCTATATCTTTTATCTCGTCATTTTTGCTTTTGATTGTAGCTAGAGGTTGTAAATTCATACTATATATAGTAATTATGCTACTATCTCCATAAGCTACAATAGTATTATCCTTTGGGTTAAATTTTACCCCATATAGCTTACTATTGGTTCTAATTGTATTGATTAAATCATAACTAAGCTCTCCACCAATAACAGTTAGTGGTTCACTACTATCTATAGCTTTTGTATAGCTAGTTGAGATACCTTTTGGTGTAGGTGAGCTGTTTTGACATGCTGATAATCCTAAAACAAATAGAAATAGGATTAGTAGTTTAATAGAGGTTTTCATTTCTGTTCCTTATTGTAATATTTTGCTTTTAATTATAGCAGAAGAGGAGGTCTATAAAGTGTCGAAACCAACCCCAAATACTATTTGGGGTCATAGAGGATATTGATTAATCAAAGAAATATGTTAAATATACATTTAGATTAGTACTAGAGTACTCTGTAAAATCAAAAAGTTGTACACTTAACTCAGGTGTGATAGAGGCATTTTCATTAAGGAATTTATGAAATCCTACATAATATTTACTACCTTGAGCATCAAAATCTCCTGGGTCATCTGTTATCATATCTGAATAGAAGATTTGCGTACCAACATATGGTGTTAGAGTTGGCTGTTTTGCAAAATAGTAGTTAATTCCAGGTCCAACCATGTAGGTAATAGCTACATTATCTGTCTGAGAGTTTGTTGAGACATTAGTAAAAAGGTCGAGTAGAATCTCTACATCATCTGTTATGAATCTACCATATTGTCCATATAGTGTAGCAGTAGGGTCAGCACCATTATCATTGTGTATTGTGGTATATAAGCCAATGGAAATTCTATCATTCCCCTCCTTAACTCCATTTTGCTCAAATGTACCAGCAGTAGACAAAGCTGAAAATACCAATAGAGATGTCAATATATTTTTTAAATTTTTCATAAAAACTCCTTTTCATCTTAAAATTTTATGATTATAATCATACATCATATGCAGTTAAATATAAGTTAAAAATCACTCAAATATAATAAAAACTGTAAAAAAATGTTTTAATAGATAAAAACTAAAAAAAATAAAGGTTTAAATATATAGAGATAAAGTTTATACTCCTATTATAACTCACATCATTTATGACAAATTTTAAGATACTGCTCTATTACACTCTTCATCCCCTGCTCAATACACTCAACAGTAAGCACATGACCAATAGAGACCTCTAAAATCCCCTCTATTTTGAGAAAACTAGGTAGATTATATAAATCCAAATCATGCCCTGCATTTACCTCTAGCCCGAGCTTTTGAGCCTCTATAGCTGCTTGGTTAAACTCTTCCCATACTTCACTCTCTCTATTACTATTTAGAGCAGAAGCGTAACTCTCTGTATATAGTTCAATCCTATCAGTTCCAACTGTTGAAGCTCGTCTAACCTCCTCTAGATCAGGGTCTAAAAATATAGCTGTACGAATACCTAACCCTGATATATAAGATAGTGTCTCTTTTAGAAACTCTCCATCTTTTGCTATATCCCAACCGTGGTCAGAGGTAAGCTGGTCAGGGGCATCAGGTACTAGAGTTACTTGTGTGGGTCTAACTTTTGTTATAAGCTCTAGGAACTCTTTTGATGGGTAGCCCTCTACATTGAACTCTACTGGACTATCTACAAGTAGTCTGCCCAAATCAACAGTATCTTGTCTCGTGATGTGTCTCTCATCCTCTCTAGGGTGTACTGTGATTCCATCTACACCCAACTCTATAAATTTTTTTGCAAACTCTACAACATTTGGAAAGTCTCTTCCTCTGGAGTTTCTCAGTAGAGCTATTTTATTTAGGTTTACGCTTAGTTTTGTCATTTTTTTTCCTTTTTTTTTGCCATTATACTTGATTAACCATGAATAGCAACCATCCAAATACGCTATAATTCCACCAAAAAAGGAAAAATCTCTAATGTTAAAATATATTCTACTTCTACTATATCTTTTGACTACCTCCATCTCACTACTTCAATCAGACGCACATATCTTTGTCTATCATAGGTTTGGGGACTCTCGACATCCATCTACCAACACTAGCCTATCAGAGTTGCGAAAGGAGTTTAATTACTTTAAAAAGCATGGTTATGAGGTTGTAAAACTAGAGACTCTAGTAGAGGCGCTTAGAGATGAGCGAGAGATTCCTGATAATTGGATTGTTCTGACTATTGATGATAACTTCAAGAGTTTCTATACCAAAGGTTTGCCTATATTTAAGGAGTTTGGTTATCCATTTACTATCTTTTTGTACCTCAAAGCGACAGAGGAGAGATATAGAGACTATACAACATTTGAGCAACTCAGAAAGATTGCAAAGTATGGTACATTTGAGTATCACTCATACTCTCATGCTCATATGACAAATATGAGTGAGGAGCAGATAAGAGCTGATTTTGACAAAGGATTGGCTATTTTCAAAAAAGAGCTTGGAATAAAACCAAAATATTTTGTCTATCCTTATGGAGAGTATAACCCTCTTTTGGAAAGGATTACAAAAGAGTATGGTTTTGAAGCTGTTTTCAATCAGAATATGGGAGCAGTATCTAAGGGGACAGATATTTATGATATAGATAGATGTGCATTGGTTGGAAAGCCAAAACTAAAAACCTACCTAAATTTTGATGAGTTACACAATGTAGAGATTTTAGAGCCTACAGGCTATCCAAAAGATGGTATATTGAGAAGAGTAAGAGCCAAAGTTGATAAAAAAGCCAAAAAAGCCTATGTATATATCCGTGGTCATGGATGGAGAAGTGTAAAGGTAAAAGATGGAATCATAGATTATAAAACCTATAAAAAGATTAGAGGAAAACGGATGAAGATTGGTATTCAGGTAGGAACAAAGTTAAAAGTAAAAGTTTTTATGGGTAGATGATAGAGGTACAAGGTTATCCTTATTGTTAATTAATAATAATATAAACATTATATTTTAATAAGACTAATTTACTCCTATTTAAGATAATATCTGATATTATTATTAAAATTAACAAAAGGATTCAAAATGAAAATGCAAGGTGAACCCTCACTAGAACAGATAGATGATTTTAATGGCAATGAGTCTCCAGAGAAGAGAAGAACTATTCGTCTTGTTATTATTGGTTTGATTGTTGTAAGTATAGTTTATGCTTTTTTCAAATATACATACTCTAATCCAAGTGAATATATAGGAACTCCTGAAAATCCAGGCATTAATACAGCAAAAAATTAGATTGTATTATTGTGAGAAATAGAGTGGTGACATGACAAAGAGTCACCACATAGAGAATTATTATTTACCGAACTCTTCAGATATTGCTTTAATAGCAGCATCATCAAGTTTAGTTGCAAAACCTTTCATGATACCTTTCATAGCTCCACCATAAGAACCATCTTTATATCCATTAAGTGCTTTTACCATTTCGTCTTTTTTTAGATTTGCTGGAACTTTATCTTTGACCATGGTATTTTTTTCAAGTTTTGCTCCATGACATCCGATACAAGCTTTAACATCAGCACCTGCTGAAGCAGACATAGTAAGTAGCCCAATTGTTGCGATTGCGATTGTTGTTTGTTTAATCATGTGAAATTCTCCATTCATTTTAATATTTTTACACTTGAAATAATACTGTTGAAATGTGTAATAATCGTTGATTGTAATTAATCTCATTTAACTGTTATACTAAAACTCTCATTTAAACTTACTATATAGATTAATTTTTATAAAATAATACATTATAAAGAGTATTTCGCTATAATATGCACCATTTTCCAAGCTTGAAAATCCCAAAATTTGGGATTTTTAAGTCTAGATTTTAATTCAAATAAAGGAATTGTATTGCCTACAATTAATCAATTAGTTCGTAAAGAACGAAAAAAAGTGATTAAAAAATCAAAATCACCAGCATTAGTAAACTGTCCTCAAAGAAGAGGTGTATGTACTAGAGTCTATACAACAACACCAAAAAAACCTAACTCAGCTCTTAGAAAAGTAGCAAAAGTTAGACTTACAAGTGGATTTGAAGTTATCTCTTATATCGGTGGAGAGGGTCATAACCTTCAAGAACACTCAATCGTACTTGTGCGTGGAGGTAGAATCAAGGATTTACCAGGGGTGAAGTATCATATCGTCCGTGGAGCATTGGATGCATCAGGAGTAAATGGTAGAAAAGTAGCTCGTTCAAAATATGGAACAAAACGACCAAAATCATAAACATTAACCGTAGATAGATAAAATTATAAAATGTTAAAACATTTATTATGAATAAAAAAAGACCCAGTTTGCCTCAAAAATCCTTAGGGGAGTCAGATTGAGTAAATCAAATATATTAGATTGAAGGAAAATAGATAATATGAGAAGAAGAAAAGCACCAGTTAGACCAGTATTGCCAGACCCAGTACATGGTTCAAAAGTTTTAACAAAGTTTATTAATGCCGTAATGTTAGACGGTAAAAAAGTGACAGCAGAAAAAATTATGTATGCTGCACTAGAGAGAATCGAAGAGAAATCTGGAAAAAAAGGTATTGAAGTATTCAACGAGGCAATGGATAACATCAGACCTGCAATGGAAGTAAAGAGTAGAAGAGTAGGGGGTGCTACATACCAAGTACCTATCGAAGTAAGACCTGTTAGACAGCAAACCCTTGCTATTAGATGGTTAATCTCTGCTGCTAGAAAGAGAAACGAGAGAACAATGGTAGAGAGAGTATCCAATGAGCTTATGGATGCGGCAACAGACAAAGGTGCAGCATTCAAAAAGAAAGAGGACACATATAGAATGGCTGAGGCGAACAAAGCGTTTGCTCACTATAGATGGTAAGGGGATAATATGGCAAGGACACACAAACTCGAAGATGTAAGAAATATCGGAATCGCTGCACACATTGATGCAGGTAAAACAACAACAACAGAGAGAATTCTTTTTTATACAGGTGTTGAGCATAAAATCGGTGAAGTTCATGATGGTGGTGCTACAATGGACTGGATGGAGCAGGAGAAAGAGAGAGGTATTACAATTACCTCTGCTGCTACAACTTGTGAGTGGTTAGGTAAGCAGATTAATATTATCGACACCCCAGGTCATGTGGACTTTACTATTGAAGTTGAACGGTCTATGAGAGTTCTTGATGGTGCTGTATCTGTCTTTTGTGCTGTTGGTGGAGTTCAACCACAATCTGAAACTGTTTGGAGACAGAGAAATAGATATGGTGTACCATCTCTAGTATTTGTTAATAAAATGGATAGAACAGGTGCTGATTTTCTTGAAGTTGCTAGACAAATTGTTGATAGATTAAAAGGTAACCCACTAATCATTCAACTTCCTGTTGGAGCAGAAGAGAACTTCGAGGGTGTTGTTGACCTTGTCAAAATGAAAGAGATTATTTGGGATAAAGAGGCAGAGATGGGTTCTGCATATAGTGAGTTTGACATCAGAGAAGAGCTTCAAGACCAAGCTGAAGAGTATAGAGAGAAGATGCTAGAGACTCTATCAGAAATAGATGGTAATGAAGAGATGATGGAGAAGTTCCTAGAGGGTGAAGAGATTACCCAAGAGGAGATTGTAGATGCTATTAAAACTGCTACAATTGGTATGGCAGTTGTTCCTATGCTTCCTGGTACTGCGTTTAAAAACAAAGGTGTTCAGACTCTATTAGATGCTGTTGTTGCTTATCTCCCATCTCCTGTTGAATCTCCTGCTATTAAGGGAACTGAAATGGATGATGAGGATGCAGAAGTCGAAGTCGAATCAACGGATGATGGTGCATTTGCTTCATTGGCATTTAAGATTATGACAGACCCATTTGTAGGACAACTTACATTTATTCGTGTCTATCGTGGTTCTTTGGAGTCAGGTTCATATGTTCACAACTCAACAAAAGATAAAAAAGAGAGAGTTGGTAGAATCATGAAAATGCACGCTATCAAAAGAGAAGAGATAAAAGAGATTTATGCTGGTGAGATTGGGGCTGTTGTTGGTCTCAAGAACACAACTACAGGTGATACTCTTTGTGACCCATCTGATAAAGTTGTACTAGAGAGAATGGATTTCCCAGACCCAGTTATCTCTGTTGCAGTTGAGCCAAAAACAAAAGCTGACCAAGAAAAAATGGGTATTGCTCTAAGTAAACTAGCTGCTGAAGACCCATCATTTAGAGTTGCTTCAGATGAAGAGTCAGGTCAAACTATTATCTCTGGAATGGGTGAACTTCACTTAGAGATTCTAGTAGACAGAATGAAGAGAGAGTTCAAAGTAGAAGCAGAAGTTGGAGCACCGCAAGTTGCATATAGAGAGACTATTAGAACAGCTGTAGAGCAAGAGTACAAATATGCTAAACAGTCTGGTGGTAGAGGTCAATTTGGACATGTATTCCTAAAAATTGAGCCACAAGAGGCTGGTAGTGGATATGAGTTTGTTGACGCTATCAAAGGTGGGGTTGTACCAAAAGAGTTTATCAAACCTGTTGATAAAGGTATCCAAGAAGCAATGGCTAGAGGTATCCAAGCAGGTTATCCTGTAGAAGATGTAAAAGTTACTCTTTATGATGGTAGCTACCATGATGTGGATTCATCTGAGATGGCGTTTAAACTAGCAGCATCAATGGGATTTAGAGAGGGTTGTAGAAAAGCAAATCCTGTTATCCTAGAGCCTATGATGAAAGTTGAAGTTGAAGTACCAGAAGACTTTATGGGTGATGTTATTGGTGATGTCTCAAAAAGAAGAGGAATTGTTAGAGGAATGGGTGATAGAGCAGGAAACAAAATTGTTGATGCTTTTGTACCACTATCAGAGATGTTCGGTTACTCTACAGACCTTCGTTCCATGACACAGGGGCGTGCTACTTATGCTATGGAGTTTGACCACTATGATGAGGTTCCTGCAAATGTTGCAAAAGAGATTATTGAGAAGAGAAACTAGAGTTTCTCTCTCCTATTATGCTTGATATATTCCATCTTTTTAGATGGAATGTGTAGAAATATCTATCTATTTTCACTTTTTAATAGTTTTCCCATTTTCTTATTTAATATCTTATATTTAATTGTATTATCTAGGGACTTTATAAACTCATTATACTTTTTTATCTTTTTATTAAAGTTTTCAATCTCTTTATCCTTATCTTGTTTATAAGCTCAGTAAAGATTTTATGTTTATTTATCTTTTTCTTATCTTTTAATATAAAGTTTAAAAACGCAAAAACATCATATTTTTTGAACTCTATTAGATTTTTTAAATTTGCAATATATTGAGAGATAAAGTATTTTTGAAATTAAACCCTACTAACATCTACAGCTCCTTGAAAAGTGAAATTAATATACACTATTTTAGTATAAAGAGCTTTTTATTGTATTTAAAATAAAATTTTTTTATTAAAAGAGATAGATAAAATGATAATCGTAACAGAGGAGAGAAGAGTTATAAAAGCTTAGGTTGAATATAAAGAGGTCACTCTTTTAGCAAATTAAAATAGTATCATAATAACTAATAGGGTAAAATTACGCTCTTAAAGAAGGAGAAAATATGCTATTTGACAAAGATAACCGTTTTAATCTAGCAAATTTGATTACATTTGGAAACATTGCGTGTGGTTTGATTGCTATTCATCTTATTGTGCATGGAGACTATTTTATAGCTATTATATTAGCATGGATTGCAGGTGCATTGGATATTGCTGATGGAAAGGTAGCACGAAGATTTAATCTATCAACAGAGTTTGGAATTCAAGTAGATAGTTATGCTGATTTTATCTCTTTTGTTGTTATGCCGTCATTTCTATTATATTATGCAATTACAGCTCATAGTTCAGGTCTAACACAAGCTATAGTGGGTGCTGTTTTTATTGTATATATTGTCTCTGGGCTTAGACGGCTCATTGAGTTCAATATGAAATCCGAAGAGGGAACAGTAGTCAAATATTTTGAGGGAGTCCCTACACCACTAGGAGCGATACTTCTTTGGGTGCTTTATCTGCTATTTGCTTACTCTATTATAGTTAACCCCTATATCTTTAGTTTTTTTGTTCTTGTTATTGCTTGGTCTCTTAATAGCAAAATGAAAATTAGACATCCGTGATTTAGGGAATAGTCAATAATGAATAGTTTTAAGACAAAGTTAGCCAATCTCTCTGAGATGGTTATGTTTCAGCACTCTATTTTTTCTCTGCCGTTTATTTTTATAGCTATGTTGGTGGCTAGTGATGGGTGGTTTGGGTGGAAATTGTTTTTTTTGGGGATTTTGGCGGCCATTTCGGCTCGTAATTTTGCAATGGGGGTCAATCGTTATCTCGACCGTGATATAGATGCACTTAATCCTAGAACCAAGAACCGTCCCTCTGTTGATGGACGAGTGAGTAACTCTACCATGATAGGCTTTATAGTTATCAATGCTCTTGTGTTTGTGGGGGTTGCATATTTTATTAATGAGTTGGCATTGAAACTCTCTATACCTATATTAGTAATATTGGGGGCTTATACTCTATTTAAACGCTTCTCCTCTTTGGCTCATATTATATTGGGTATCTCTTTGGGTCTTGCACCTATTGCAGGAGTGGTTGCTGTTAGTGGAGAGATAACTATTTGGTCTATCTATCTTGCAGTTGGAGTGATGTTTTGGGTAGCAGGATTTGATTTGCTCTATTCACTTCAAGATATAGAGTTTGATATAGAGAATAATCTACACTCAATTCCTTCAAAATTTGGTGTAAAAAATACAATGCACATAGCCAAGGTGTTTCATATCTTGACTATTGTTTTTTGGACACTATTTATTATAGGGGCAGGGCTGAATTTTTTTGCACAATTGGCTATTATACTAAGTGCTATAATGTTAGCATATGAACACTATTTAGTAAATAAAGATTTTACCAAAATAGACAGAGCTTTTTTTACAGTAAATGGCTATCTTGGTATACTTTTTTTAATATTAATAATTTTTGAGGTGATGTAAATGGAACTACTATATATATTGACGATATTCTCTCTTTTGGGATTTATTGGGGTTATCTCCTACTTGACATGGGAGAAGATGACAGAGTACAAAAGGTATGAAGATTTTGAGATACTAGAAGAGAAGATGGTACGATTAGAGAGCTATCTATATGATTTAGAAGAGAAACTTGGTCTCGATACTGATGAGACAAAAGAGAAGATAATTGAGATGTATATAGATGGAAAAGACCTAATCCTAATAGAAAATACACTAAATGTACCTCGTCCAAAAGTAGAGGCTGTGCTAAAAGCATATAAAGCAAAAGCAAAAGAGGAGATTTTTTCATAAATCCTCTTTTATTTAAATCTAATAAGCTATAATTGCGTCGTCTTTATTAGACTTTAATATGCACTCATAGCTCAGCTGGATAGAGCATCGGTTTGCGGTACCGAAGGTCACAGGTTCGAATCCTGTTGGGTGTACCACTTCATAATCTTATTGAATTCAAGAACATCTATAAAGCACCAATAAATAGTAGTCCAAAACCTTTTTTTAGTTTAAGTTAGTCTAATGTGTAGTAGTCACATCTAAGGTAAAGAGTAGTATCATTAGTAGTCATAATAAAAAATACTACCAAAGGACTACAGAAATGACTACTAAAAAACTTACAGCCAAATTAGTTCAAAGTGCAAAGCCTAAAGAGATAAACAATGTGTTTAAAGATAACTATATCCCTGATGGTGGAGGGCTTTATCTTATAGTTACAGCTAGAGGGGGTAAACTTTGGCGTTATCACTTCTCATTCCAAAACAAAAAGTATAGATTGCCATTAGGTAAATATCCTACTCTATCACTTAAAGAAGCTAGAGAGCTACACAAAGAAGCCCAAATTAAAAAGGCAAAAGGGATTAACCCAGTGAAGGAGAGAAGAGCCAAAAAGCAACAAAGCAAAAAAGAGGAGAGAAACAGTTTTAGAGAAGTTGCAGAGGAGTTTTTAAAAAAGCGTTCCACAGAGATAGCCCAAAGCACACTGAAAAAGCGTGAAAACTTATTAAAAAAAGATTTTTATCCAATTATTGGTAATAGAGCCATTGATAAGATAGAGAAATCTGATTTAGTAAAGATAGCTTTGACTATCCAAGAGAGGGGAGCAGTAGAGACGGCTCATAAATCTATTTTGTTATGTGGTCAAATATGGCGTTATGCTCTACAGACTGATAAAGTTAAACACAACATAGTAGCAGATATTAGCAAAACGGATGTCCTTAAATCCTATACCAATAAAAAATTTAGAACAATCACTGACCCACAAAGAATAGGGGAGCTTATGAGGGCTTTATATAGTTATCATGGTGAATACTCTACTAAGTGGGCTTTGCTTTTTATGGCTCATACCTTTGTACGCTCTTATAATATTCGTTTTGCAGAGTGGAGCGAGATTGATTTAAAAAATAGAGTTTGGATTATCCCACCTCATAAGATGAAAGCTAGAGAAGAGCATATACTACCACTTAGTAACCAAGCTATAACCATTTTAAAAGAAGTAGAGCCATATAGCAAAGATAGTAAGTTTATTTTTCCCTCTTCATTGGGTAAAAGTAGGGCATTGAGTGAAAACACTCTAAACACAGCATTTAAAAGATTAGGGTTTGGTGATGAAATGGTATCACATGGTTTTAGGTCTATGTTTTCCACTTTGGCTTATGAGAGTGGAAAGTTTAGAAGTGAGGTTATAGAGTCTCTTTTAGCTCATAAAGACCCCAACGAGATAAGAAGAGCTTACAACAGGGCAAATTATGAAGAGGAGAAGAGAGAAGTTATAACATGGTGGGGTGAGTTTTTAGAAAGTATAATAAAGTAGGTCAAAGAAGAATTATATAATACAAAAAACATATATTAGAAGTTTTCTATAATATAAAAAACTTCTCTCTTAACTCATTTTTCAAAATTTCCTATAATTCAACAAGTCTAATAAAAGACAAACGAATTCAAAGGAAATTAGAAAGATGAATCAAGATAAAAGCCCACAATTTAATAATCTTAGAGCAAAAGAAGCATGTAAATATTTAGGTGTTGGAAAGTCCACATTGTGGCTATATGTAAAGCAAGGTAAGTTAAAAAGTATTAAATTATCTGATAGAGTTACAATTTTTCAAAAAAAAGAACTAGATAGATTTATTACAGAAAGTGCCAATATAGCAACATAAATCTATTGTGAACTATCCTTTTAATGTTTTAAACTATCCATCTACAACCCAAGAGATAGAGACTCATAATAATTTTATGACTCATAATCAAATGGGAATAGATACTATTGAGTTAGTAGCAAAATATGAGACTGTTATTAAGATGATAGAAAAAAATAATCTTATTGTTACAACTCTTGAAAAGAGTCATAGGAGCTTTAGAGAGGTTCTTAATGGTAGAACTAAGGAGAGTAAGAAAAGACTTAAACAAGAGGATTTTAGCCCTATTGTGGAGCGTGTAGAGCTACCAAAGGTTAATCCATTTGATAAAGGATTCTATATTACTATTATTAGAAACATTCCTCTACTCTTTGATGTTGCTACACATAGAAAAAAGGCAAAAGATAGCTACTGTTTAATTATCTTTGCAGGACTCCATCAACCTACCAAGAGAATAAGCAGTGAATCAATGAAGATTATTAGCAAGATATTGAAACGAAAAGCGTTTAAACTTCATAGATTGGATATTGCTATAGATACAGAGGATAAAGAGCCTATAAACTATGGTCGAAAAGAGCCATTTAAAGAAGCTTTAGAGCCATATTCTAAGCATGGGGTTATCATACCATCATACAACGCTACGAGCCTTTATATTAACAAAGTAGAGCATTCTAATATTAAGAGAATCCTCTATTATGATAAATATCAAAAGCAAAAAAAAGACCAAAAGGAGGTTATAAAAGATGATTTGAGAGGATGGAAGAGATTAGAAGTTACATTAAGTTTTGATGTAACAAAGAGCTACAACAAGGGATTTAGGCATTTTATAGAGAGTTCTAACCTCATCAATTTGTTAAGTGATATTGATGATATAGCAAATAAAACAGGTATTAAAAGCTATGAGAGAGATTATTTAACTTATCAGTTGAATAGTTTAGTAGATAATAGGATAATGAACAATAGAGAGAGTAGAGAACAGTTTAATAGTTTTGAAGCATTGGAGAGGTTTAAACAGAGTGAGTTTAAGCGTTTTAGGCTTGATACTCTTTTTGAATAATAGATTTAGTAAGTGGGAAATAAGACGACATAAAAAAAGCCAAAATTTCCCACTTTGTCGTCTTTGAAAAAAAATATTAATCTCATTAAAAGCCTATTTTATGGGATTTAAGCCAAGAATGCCCCACTTTGTAAGTGAGACATGAGGACATGGTTTTTTAGGGTGTATTTAGGTAAAAAACGGGATTCTATGAACCGTAAGAGAGAAAAAGCCCACGGAGTACCTTTTTTATTTTGGTACAGATTAAATTATGATTAGGAGATATAAAAAATGAAAATAGAACTTTTACAATTAAAAAAAGGAGTAGGAAAAATGAAAATAGAACTTTATGTAAAAAATAGAGATATGCAATTAGTAGCTAAATATCTTGAAAAATTTTTAGCTCAACACCCAAAAGGAAAAAATAAAATAGAATTAAAAAGAAGTACTAAAATAGATATACTCAATCATGCTTTATCAAATGAAAACTATAGACGAATAATTAATTTTTATATTGATACCAATCTGTTAGGCAGTGCATTAAATGAGATTGCTACAATAATTAAAAAAGGTATTGAAATCAGAATAGTTTTTAAATATGGTTGTTTTGGAAATACCATACTAACTAATGATAATGAGATTATAGATTTTATTCAGAAAGAGAATGAAAAGTTAAGAGAAATAGTAGAGAATATATCAAAATTACTTTTTCCAAATGGCTCTATAAATGCTAAGTTCTAAAACTTTTTGTGAATTGCTACAGACCAATAGAAAACAGTTGCACAGATACAGGAAAAAGGGTATGCCATCAATCAAGAGAGGGAACTACTATTTTTATAATATGGATTCTATTCAATGGCTCTACGATATAGGAATTAAAAAAGTAAAGTCAAATATCTAAAAGTAAAGTCAAATATCTAAAAGTAAAGTTTTTACAAAAAAGTAAAGTTTGAGTAAAAACCTTAGTTTAGGGCTTTGATAGCACTTTCAAGCAAAAAAGTAAAGTACTAAAAAACTATGAAAAATTCTCTTTTTATGGGGTTCTACACTAGACCCACATTAAAATAAGCTCAAAAGAACCTATAAAAAGTAATGTTATAATATTGGAAAAGGAATATAATACATGGGTGAACTTGATAAGAAAAAAGAATCAAACACAACCTTAAGAGTTTGGATAGCTGTTTTAGTTGGTCTTATAGTTGCAATAATGAAAGGGGTCTTAGAATCCAAAACTTTTGGTATATTAAGTATAATAGGATTGATTGGCTCTGTATTTCTACTTATTGGAATAGGATTTATCCAAAAAGCAATAAATGAGAACACGGATGATATAGGAAGATTAGATTAAAAAAGGATTTTGATTATGGAAGATATAAGAACTTTAGCAATAGGTACAACTATTATTATTTTAATTGGTGGGTTGATTTATATAGCTCTAAGTGCTAGACCTAAAAAAGAGACTAGATAGCACTTAATCATACTCAAATAAGCCCACAATCATTTTAAATCCAAAAAAGGTATCAAAGTATGAAGAGGGCTTTTAGTTGCTCAAAAAGGCAAATTCAAAAAAATAAAAATGCAGTCTCTTTTTTAAATTTAACTTTTTATTAAATCTTCAAGACAATATTTAAAAATAATCAAAAAGTTCTAAAATCAATCAAATTTTGATAATGGAAATAACATAATAAAAAATATGAAAAAAGACAAAAAATCAAAAAAATCTCAAAAGCCCTAAATTACAGATTTTAAAAGAAGTTTTCAAAACAAGAAAAATCAATTTGTTAAAATAATTTTAAAAATGAAAAATCAACAAAAAACTAATCTTTTAAAAATAGTCCACACTCTAAAAAATATCATCAACAAGAACAAATCACTACAGTGCCTTAAGTAACTTCTCTCTAACTAAACACCTATCTTTTTAATATTTAAATCTCTCTCTTTCTCTCTCACTCTCACCCTAAGTAACATGTTTAATTATTGTTGATATTTTTCTTTTTTTAATCTTTCTCTTTTTTTCTTTTTCA
>CAZSHP010000030.1:0-19240 GCA_964606545.1 uncultured Sulfurovum sp.
TTAGTTATAGTTACAGCTAGAACATTGTCTGTTTCGTGCTAGTTTTGGTAACTCTCTTCCAAACCTTTATAGCCTGTATATGCTCTGCTACATCATGACAGCGAATAATAGATGCTCCACTATCTATAGCTTTGAGGTGGATAGCTAATGTTCCTGCTAATCTCTTATCTGTGGGTGTTGGGGTTATCTTGTCAATCATTGATTTTCTACTTGCACCTATTAGTATCTCACAGCCAAACTTTTTAAAATGACTCATATTTTTTATCAGAGTCAAGTTATGCTCCAAGCTCTTGCCAAAACCTATACCAACATCCAATATAATATCCTCTCTACTCAGACCCAAAGCTTCACACCTCTCTACTCTATGGGCAAAAAAATCTGATACCTCTACCATCACATCACTATAGTTTGGATTGTCCTGCATGGTTTGAGGAGTTCCCTGCATGTGCATAATACAGAGTTTGGCTCTATATTTGATAGCTAAATTGATAACCTCATCACTGCTACCACCTGTAATATCATTGATAATAGTAAAACCACTATCCAAGGCGTATTCTATAACAGTAGGAGTATAGGAGTCGATACTAAATGATGCTCTATTATATAGCTTTTTGGCTCTAATAGTATCACAGATAGGTTTTACTCTGCGTAACTCCTCTTCACTGCTTACTATATCTGCATTGGGTCGGCTAGAGACCCCACCTATATCTATAATAGTTGCTCCATCTGCTATCATCTGCTCTATTTTGGATATAGCATCATTGGCTTGAAACCTAGAGCCTGAAAAGAAACTATCATCATTGGCATTTATTACGCCCATTACCTCTATAGGGTACTCCTCTTTGATTTTTAAGAAATTTTGAAGCTCTTTGGCTAGTTTTTTTAATCCAAAGGGTTGAGATAACTCTTTTTGGGATAGTATCTCTATCTGTTTGCGATTGGCTATAAGCAGACAATCATAATAATCTCTCTCGCAAACAATTACCCCCGAAGGAACAGCCAATTCAGCACCTATACTTAGAGCATCCTGCTTTAGGATATTGATAGCAGGTGTTCTCATATCTCTTATCTGAAAATAGAGTAGCTCCATTTTTTTGGACATAATAGAGACTCCCCCACCCTGTACGCCCAAATCTTTTAGAAACTCTTTTGAGTTTTTTATACTGCCTATTTGGTATATATTCATCTATTAATTTTTGCTTTTTCTGTAGCCAAAAGCTCCAAAAACTTCTCCTCATCAATAAAACCAAAACGCATATCCTCAACACTCTCTGTTTTGGTAATAAAGACAAGCATAGGAGTCATCTGAGGACTAAGCCCTAGAGGTAGAGGCTCTCTGCTCTCATTGACTTGTGCCAAAACAAAATCTTTTTTAATAGCCTCTTGTACGCTATCCTTGGTCAATACCTCACTCTCCATCTTTTCACAAAATGGACAGTTATTAGCAACGACATCTAACAAAACAATCTTATTCTCATCTTTTGCTATCTTTAAAGCTCTATCATAAGTTGTAAATATAGGGTTAATACTATCCTCTTCAGATACTTTTTTCTCTATCGTCGAAAGATTACTCTCCTCTACACTTGTGAGCGTTTTAGCATCCAATATAGGTGCTACTATCTCTGCCTCTTGCTCTTTTTTGATTTCTGATTCAAATTTTACAACTTCTATATTATCTAAATTAGAAGTCTCCATTATAGTAGGTTCCGAGATTACGCCTATCTCTTCATACTGTGCATCAAATCCGTCACTCTCTACAATCTCAATAATCTCCTCTTCTGCAAAAAGGGATAAGCTCAATATACATAGCATTATAAGTTTTAGTTTTGTCATTTATAAATCCTTTTACAAATATTATCGAAGTTTTATTAATAGAGGGTAAATATAAAAAAAGAAGCTAAAGTAGATTCATATTGTTACGACCTTTGATTATTAATTTTTTTTAATACTTTCAAAATTAAAAAATATATTAATTTAATATATAATTAATAATATATATATTATAAGGAGTAAAACATGATAAAAGAGACAGCAATAACAGCATTTGCAATAGTAGGGCTTATGTATATATTTCAAAAGCATAGCATAGAGATAAAAAAGAGTGAAGAGCTTATAAAAAAAGGTCAAATAGAACAGAGAATTTTAGAATCAAACTTGACTCTATTAGAGGAGAAAAAGGGGTTAATTAGTAGTAAAAATAGAGAACTACTCTCTAAAATAGAGGTAATGAGTTCAACATACAGAGCAAAAATTGATAACTTGAACCAAGTTTTGGTAGAAAAAGATAAGTATATCAAAAAAGAGAGTGATAAGAGAGCCAAAGAGCTAATGGAGGCAGAGGAGTTATCACAAAAGATAAAATCAGAACTAGATACCAAAGAGGCAGAAGTAACAGAGCTTCTATCTCAAAAAAGTGATTTAGAGGAGAATCTAACTATTCAGATTGAACAAAATAGTCTATTAGAAAGAGAAAAAGAGAAGATTGAAAAGAGAGTAGCTGAGCTACTAACTGTAGACAAGATAAAGAACTTCGACTCCCTACTATCCCAAATAGATAACCTAGAGGCAAACATAACAGCAGAGATAGAAAAAGAGACTCAACTAAAAGAGGAGTATCAAAACCTCCAAAATATACATCAAGAGGATATAGAGGAGTATCAATCACTATTAGCACAGTATAAAACTTTAGAGTTAAATCTAACTAATGAGCTTCAAAAAGAGTTTACTCTAACAGATGAAAAGAGCCAATTAGAGTCAAAACTTGATAGTGAAATCCAAAACAGAAGAGATTTAGAACTAAAACTTGCAGAAGAGATAGAGAATGAAAATAGAATAAAAGATGAATTGGCAAAAGAGCTAGAGCAAGAAGAGAAGCTAAGAGCTGACCTAAACAAAACCATCGAAACAAACACTCTCCTAGTCGATAAAGACAAAAAACTAGAGTTAGAGATGTCCGAACTACTATTTATCTCCAAAGATTCAAGAGAAAAAGCAGAAGCAGAGCATCAACTAAAGATTAAAGAGCTAGAGTCCAAATTGGCTATAGAGATAGAAAAAGAGCAGAACTTAGAGGCAAACTTAACAGCAGAGATAGAGAAAGAGAATCTGTTAAAAGAAGAGAAAGAGAGTGCATCATCTGACGCAAAAGCTCAAATAGAAGCATTAAGCACAACACTAGCCAAAGAGATAGATAAAAGTAAAAATTTAGAATCAAATCTAAGTACAGAGATAGAAAAAGAGAATATACTATTGGATGAGAAGAGCAAATTGGAAACAAAAATCTCTAAACAGAGTGACCTAGCCAAAAAAGAGAGTCAAAAAATCAAATCAAAATATAAAGCAGAGGTAGAAAAGTTAGAGAAAAAATTAGCAACAGAACTACAAAATGAACAGACTCTTGAGTCAAATCTAACAGCCAAAATAGGAAAAGAAAAACAACTAGAAGAGGAAAAGATTGGATTAGAGTCTAATATCACAGGACTTCTTGCCACAATTGAGGAGAAAAAAAGAGAAATAGAAGCAAAAGAGGAACTAAGAGCCGAAGCCATAACCAAAATAGAAGCATTAACTAAAAAAAGAGATGAACTAGAAGAGTTAAACAAAGAAAAAATCTCCCAACTTACAACAGAACAAGAGGCTACAAAAACAGCCCTTTTAGAGGTTGAAAAGGTCAAAAATGAGATGAAAAATCTTAGAGAAGAGATAGCAAAGAAAAAAAGAGCTGAAGAGAATAGATTAGCAGAGGAGAAAAAAGTTGCAAAAGAGAGTCTCTTAGAAGCATTTGAATTAACAAAAGTAGAGTTTGAAGTAAATAGCATGAAACTAACAAAAAAGAGTGAAGAGCTTCTAAATACTACTGCTGAAGTGATGAAAAAATATCCTGATTTTAAATATAATATCCAAGGACACACAGATAATCGTGGAAATGAGAAGTTCAATATCAAACTAAGTGGAAAACGAGCAGAACAGGTCAAAAAATATCTCATATCCAGAGGTATTAGAGCAGAGATACTCTCTACAGAGGGTATAGGTTCAGCCGAGCCAATTGCTGATAATAACACTACCGAGGGTAGAATTTTGAATCGTAGAGTTGTATTTCAAATACTCAAAGATTAAAATCATAAAGAGATAAGCTTAAGCTTATCTCTTTCTAGCCAACAACTTCAAAAGCACTGTATTTAAAACAAACGAGGTAGGAGAACCCATATCCAAAGCCCTAATGGAGTTGGATAGAAGCTCCAACGAAGCCTTATCGAGACTATAACTATCTGATTTTATAGCAAGAGTTGCAATCTTCTCAACTATTTTTTTACACTCTATAGAGGATAATCTACTATTTTTTTGAGAAAATTCATAAACTTCTGCAAGAGTTAGATTATCTATATCAAGAGCAAAAACCTCTTCTGATTTGGACTCTTTGATTATAGTAATAGGCATTCTCGATTTAATAGTATCAAGTATTGCAGATTTGGACTCTGTGATGATTATGAACTCTTTGTTTTTAGGAGGCTCTTCTAAAATCTTCAAGAGTCTATTTTGTACTATTTCGGAGAAACTTGGAGCTACTAAAATGATATAGTTTAACTCTTCACTAGCCACAAATGCCTTGGCAATTGTCTCTTTGACATGGGTTACTTGAAACTCTTTTGGCACTCCTTTGTCATCTTGACTCCTAATTATAGTAAAAATCTCATCACCTCTTAGAGCCTCTAGTGAACTTAAAACATCATCAGGATTATGAGTAATAATAATCCCACTAGCGAGTCTCATCACTCCACACTTATCTCTGCAAATAGAGAAGCATCTATTGTTTTATTGAAGAGTTTAAAGAGTTGAATCAACTTAACATCAAGTGAAGTACTACCATTGCGAAGATAAAAACTATTTGGTACATCACCATCTATAATCCATAGTAGATTCTCATCATTTCTAAAGACAAACTTGGTATATACAGAGTCTGCACTCCCTATATACCAAATAAAATAACCATTTGGGTATGATATATCCAACATATCCTCTAGTAGGTCTAACTCCTCTGTGCTTCTCATCTTATCGAGATTTGGAAACATAGATTTTAGAGTGTATACAGGGAGAAATGGTCTCTCATTTTTTATTAAATTTATCTTCTCTGATATATATTTTGCATACCATGCTCTTGATTCATCTGTCAAAATAAGAACGCTCTGTCCATCCAAAATCTTTTTGACAGCTGACTGAACAACAGGAACCCAATCATATCGACACTCCTCCATCCATGAGAAGCTTGAATCCTCTTGGCGAATAGCACCAAGAGTCCAGTTGAGTATAGGGGTCATAGATAATCCCTATACATCTAACTCATAAACAGTATGTAGTGTACGAACAGCAAGTTCTGCATATTTCTCTGCGATAATCATAGAGATTTTTATCTCCGAAGTTGAAATCATCTCTATATTGATACCCTCTTTTGCCATTGCAGAGAATGCTGTAGCTGCTACACCAGAGTGAGACTTCATACCCACTCCTACAACAGAGACCTTGCAGACAGAGTCATCAAAATCCATACTCCCAATATCATGGTCAAAAGCCTCAATAACAGCTTTTGCTCTACTCATCTCGCTCTCTGCGATAGTAAATCCTAAATTTGTCTTGCTATCGGCACTTGCATTTTGGATAATCATATCTACATTAACCTGCTCCTCTGCTAGATTTGTAAATATCTCTGCAGCAATACCTGGTCTATCTACAACCTCTCGTATAGTTACTCTTGCTTGATTCCTATCTAGTGCGATACCACTAACTAATACTGCCTCCATACCCTCTCTCTCCTCTCCTATTATAGTCCCCTCTGCATCTGAAAAAGAACTCTTTGCTACCATTTTAACACTTAATTTTTTTGCCAACTCTACTGAACGATTCTGCAACACTTTTGCCCCAAGTGATGCTAGTTCCAACATCTCATCATAAGAGATAAAATCCATCTTTTTAGCTTTTGGCTCTATCCTAGGGTCTGTAGTATAGACACCATCTACATCTGAGTATATCTCACACGCATCTGCATCCAAAGCAGCCGCTATAGCTACAGCTGAGAGGTCTGAACCACCTCTACCCAATGTGGTAACTGCTCCACTCTCATTTATACCCTGAAAACCAGCAACAATCACCACCCTACCCTCATCTATCTGACTCTGCATAGCCTCGGGGTCTATAGACTCTATCCGAGCATAGGTGTGAGAGGAGTCTGTTTTTATTCCTGCTTGTCTACCTGTCATCGCAACAGCAGCTATCCCACTCTCTTGTAGTGCAATAGCTAGAAGTGCAGCAGTGACTCTCTCTCCTGAACTTAGCAACATATCCATCTCTCTTTTTGATGGATTCTGTGAAAAGTGTTTAGCAAAATCTATCAGTTTATTGGTCTCTCCACTCATAGCAGATACAACTACAACAATATTATTGCCCTCTCTTTTTGCCTTTGCAACCCTAGAAGCTACACTCTCTATACGCTCCAACGAGCCTACACTTGTACCTCCATATTTATGTACTATTAACATCTACTATATGTCCCTCTCTTACAAAATGTTCTATAACTCTTCTATATACTCGTCGTTTAAAATAGGTCGCTTTTTTTAGCAACTGCTCATACTCTACATATCTATATTCCTCAAACTCAGGCTCATGATAACTATCAAGGTTAATCTTGGCACTATCTTTTAATCTCACTAAAAAATATTTTTGCGTCTGACCATCAAATGGGTACATTTTTCTAGCTGTTACACCATTTGGAAAATCATATTTTATCCAATAAGGGTACTCTGCAATAACCTCGACAGAGTTACATCCAATCTCCTCTTGTAGTTCACGCAACAGTGCCTCAATAGGGGTTTCGCCATCATCAATACCACCTTGAGGAAACTGCCACACATTTTTAATATCTGACCGCTTACCTAAAAAAAATTCACACTTCTGTGGATAGTCTGAAGAGAGTATGACAGCTGCGACATTTGGGCGATATCGCTTCTGCGTCTGCATACAATCACTCTACTTTCATTAAAATTAATAATCTCTATTATTCTGTCGAAATTTTAGCTAAAATGTCATTAAAAATTGGTGAAGAGATGCTACTATATATCCATATACCCTACTGCGACTCCAAGTGTCATTATTGCTCTTTTAATAGCTTTGTTGAGAAGTTTGAGACCCGTAAAAACTATATGTTGGCACTAGAGAGACAGCTACTGTTTGAGCTAGATAAATTCCAAGTCAAAAGAGGAGAGATAGAGTCCCTATTTATCGGTGGGGGAACACCATCTACAATTAACCCAAACCTCTATGCCTCTATCTTTAATATACTACATCCACTACTAAAGAGTGGAGCTGAAATCACGACTGAAGCCAACCCAAACTCTGCAACTAACTCTTGGCTACAAGGGATGTTTAACCTAGGGGTAAATAGAGTCTCATTTGGAGTACAAAGCTTCCAAAGAGAGAAGCTAAAAGCTTTAAATAGGTCTCACTCCCCACAAGAGGCGATAGAGGCTATAATAAGTGCAAAAGAGATAGGATTTAAAAACATATCACTAGACCTCATCTACAACTATCAAGATGATACCAAAGAGACTCTACAAAGAGATATAGAAAAAGCATTTAAACTCCCTATTAACCATATATCTGCATATGAACTTACGATTGAAGCTGGAACAAAATTTTATGAAAAACCCGAAGCAAAACAGGATAATGAGAATCTAGCATTTTTTGTAGCAGATGAGATAAAAAAAAGAGGATTCAATCAGTATGAAATCTCAAATTTTGGAACTTATGAGAGCTATCACAATAGAGGATATTGGCAACTAAAAGAGTATATAGGTGTTGGAGCTGGAGCTGTTGGATTTAGAGCTAATAAGAGACTCTACCCTACTACCGATATAGACTCATATATCATCAATCCACTAGAGATAAGAGAGGAGATTTTAACAGATGAGGAGATTCTAACTGAAAAAATTTTTTTGGGTCTTCGCTCTACTGTTGGTATAGATGAGTCAATTTTGAGTGATGAGATAAAGAAACGAGCTGACTTTTTAGTAAAACAGAGGAAGTTAAAAAAGCTCTCTGGAGTATATCAAAACAGTAATTTTTTTATAAGTGATGAGTTGGCTCTATATCTCATAAATTAAACTTTCGTTTAGCTCTATCAGAACTCATATCACCTGCAACAAATATATCCTCTACAGAGTCAATTGTCTCTTTTAGCCTCTGTTGTAGTCTATCTCCTACAATCCTATCATCCACAAAATCTCTCATATCTTCAAAATTAGGAAAATCACTTAAAAATTCTCTCTTTATCTCACTTCTATTCCATATAACAATCTGTTCTTTTGCACCTACAGAGCTAACATCTAAAACTGTATCTCCTATACTATTTGTAGATTGATACTTCATATCTTTATCTTCACTACTACTATAGCCACTCTTTTGGTATCTCTCACTACCTTGTATACCATCAACAAATGAGGTAATAAAATAGATACCCACAATACCAATAGCAATAAAAACAAGTAAACCTTTGTCCAAAATAGAATCCTTATAATATAATTTATGAGATATTATACTATATTTTTCCCTCATCAAAAACTTTTTGGTTAACTCTCAACCTTTTTGGATAAAATATCAATAATTGAAACAATGAGGGAAAACGAATGTTTGGAATGGGTTTTACAGAAATACTCCTAATCGCTGTAGTAGCGATACTATTTTTAGGACCAGATAAGTTACCAGATGCTATGGTATCTATAGCAAAATTTATCAAAGGTGCAAAAAAAGCTATAAGTGATGCAAAAAATGCTATTGATGATGAGGTTAAAATTGCTGAACTCAAAGAGGAAGCTTTGAGCTACAAAGAGAAGCTAGATGCAGCAACACATGAACTACAAGGGTTTAAAAACATAAATCCAATGAGTACTCTTAATGATGATGTAAATGCAATTAAAGATAGTTTTGCTGAGAAACCAAAAGCAAATGTTGAACCGAGACAAGATACATCGGCAATAACAAAAAGAAAAGATGAAGGTGAAAAATAATGTTTGATAACTTAAAACCACATCTAATTGAACTAAGAAAGAGACTTGGAATCTCTGTTGCTGTTATTATAGTTTTCGCTTTTGTAGCATTTGGATTTAATCAATATATTATCGCTTTTGCAAAAGCTCCACTAATGGATGTACTTGATGGTGCTGACCCATTTATTGGTGGTATTGGTATATTTTTTACAGCTCTAAAAATCTCAATATTTACAGGATTCCTATTTGCTCTACCTGTTGTATTTGCTCAAATGTGGGCATTTATCGCCCCTGGGCTTTATGATAATGAGAAAAAATATGTAATTCCATTTGTCTCTATCTCAACAGCTATGTTTTTAATCGGTGCTGCATTTGCCTACTTTCTTGTTATCCCTTTAGGATTTAAATTCTTGTGGATGTTTGCAGGTAATTTGGTAAACTTCTTGCAGACTCTGGATGAGTACATAGGTATCTTTACCAAACTACTATTTGGATTTGGTGTAGCATTTGAACTACCTGTTATCCTATTCTTTTTGGCTGTATTGGGTCTAATTGATGATAAAAATCTAAGAGACTTCTTTGGACATGCTGTTTTGATTATCTTTGTATTTGCAGCTATCTTGACTCCACCAGATGTTATTACTCAACTCTTGATGGCTGGTCCACTAGTTCTACTCTATGGTATATCTATTGTTATTGTACGGATGGTCAACCCATACCGAGGTGATGATGACGACGAAGAGGATACAATAAAAGCTGATAAACCAAAACAGTTAAAATAGAATATGAACCAAAAAGAACTACTAACTAGCAGCTATGATTATGAGCTTCCTGCTCATCTCATAGCACAATACCCCGTACAACCTAGAGACTCTGCTAAGCTTCTAGTCTATAACCGAGAGACCAACACCACAACTCATACAACTTTTAGACATCTACTAGAGTATCTACCAAAAGAGTGCGACATCTTTTTGAATGATACAAAGGTGATAAAAGCTAGAATCTTTGGTAGAAAAAAGAGTGGTGGCAAGATTGAACTACTATTTAACAAACCTCTCTCTGCTACAGAGTCCCTTGTGATGATTAGAGGCAGAGTAAGAGTAGGAACAGAGCTATTTTTTGATAACTCTCTTACAGCAATTGTAACAGAACTAAATAGTGATGGCTCCAGAGTAATCAAGTTTCAACAATTTAACAGAGATATTAGATTTGAAGAGTTAGTCATACTACTAGATAGAATCGGTCATATCCCCCTACCTCCATATATGCAACGAGAGGATAACCAAGAGGATGAGAGAGACTACCAAACACTATTTGCCAAAAACGCAGGAGCAGTAGCTGCACCAACAGCCTCTCTACACTTTACACCCGAACTTTTTGAAGCACTAAAACAGAGACACCAAACTCACAAAATTACACTACATGTAGGAGCAGGGACATTTAAACCTGTCGAGGTAGATAATATACTAGAACACCCTATACACTCAGAGTATTTTGATATTCCCACAAAGAGTTCAGAGGTTTTAGAGAGTCAAAAACCAATCCTAGCAATTGGAACAACAGTTACAAGAACAGTAGAGTATTTTGCTAGAACCAAAAAGGTAGATGGAGAGTGTGACCTATTTCTAAACCCATACAACAAACCCCAAAGAGTTACTCATCTACTTACTAACTTTCATCTACCCAAAAGTACGCTAATTATGCTTGTATCTGCTTTTGTAGGGAGAGAGAAGACTCTTGAACTCTACTATGAGGCTATCAAGAGGGAGTATCGTTTTTTCTCTTATGGGGATGCTATGCTTATTATTTAAGCTACTCCAAAATCTTGGCTAGTTTCTGATACTCTAAACACTCCTTTAATAGATTCTCATGAGTATCTCGACAGACTATCTCGCCCCCTTTGAATACCAAAATAGTATCAGAGTTCTCAATAGTACTCAATCTATGAGCTACAGTAATAGTAATCATATCATCTTTTAACTTCTCCAAAGCCTTCTGTATCAATACCTCACTTTTGTTATCCAGTGCAGAGGTAGCCTCATCCAAAATCAACAGACTAGGCTCTTTGTACAAAGCACGAGCTAATGCAATCCTCTGTCTCTGACCACCTGAGAGGTTATTACCATTTTCAGAGAGTAGAGTATCTATCCCATTATCTAGTTTATCTACAAACTCTAGTGCATGAGCCTTTTTTAGAGCCTCTATTACTCTTGGTCTATCCATCTCCTCACCATAGGCGATATTATTAGCAATCGTATCATTAAAGATATATATCCGTTGTGTTACATAGGCTATCTTGTTGTGTAGAGATTTTAGTGATAAGCTTCTGTTATCCTCTCCATTGATAAGAATCTCTCCAGAGTTAGGGTCATAGAATCGTACTAAAAGATTGACAAATGAGCTTTTACCTGCACCACTATCTCCTACTAAGGCTATAGTCTCACCCTTTCGTATATCTATTGATATATTATTTAGAGCAGAAGTCTCACCATAGAGAAGTGATACTTTTTTGAACTCTATAGTCTCAATCCTCTCTTTTAATGATATTTCACCTGAAACTATAGTGGGCTTCATATTGAGTAACTCAAACATCCTCTCATTTGCTACAATTGCATCTTGGGATTGATTGTAGAGTTTAGATATTCGTTTGATAGGTGTATATAGCATAAATAGAGCCGTGGCAAAAGCAAAAAAAGCTCCAACACTCATTCTATCCTCTATAACTTCTGTTCCTCCAATATAGATAACTACCCCAACAGCAATAGAACCCAAAAGCTCCATAACAGGAGAGGTAAGAGCATTTACTTTGACCTGTTTGAGTAGATATTTAAATACATTTTTATTCTCTTTTTCAAATTTTATAGCCTCTAGCTCTTGGGTAGAGTTCGATTTTATAACCTCAATATTGGAAAATATCTCTCCTATTCGAGAGGTCATACTAGCTGTACTCTCCTGCGAAAGTCTTGAGTATCGTTTCATCTTTTTTGCCAATAGACTAAGTGGGTAGAGTCCTATAGGCATAATAACAAGAAAATAAAAAGAGAGCTTAGGACTCATATAGACCACATACCCAATTAGTGCTACAATAGTAAATGTCTCACGAAGAATATTTGGTATCATAGAGGTTACCACTGTCTGAATACGGGTAATATCATTAGTAATCCGAGACAAAATCTCACCTGTGTGCATGGTTTGAAAAAAATTCATATCCTGATAACTTAGATGCTTGACTAGATTGTTACGAAGTTTTCTCACCACATCCAACCCAATATAGGACATATAGTAGGTCTGAATATACTGTCCTGTATCTTTTAAAAAAAAGACCCCAAAGAGCAGAAAAGGCATCAATGCCAACATATCTCTATCTTTGTTAATAAATATCTCATCAAGTACATGTTTAATAAGGTGAGCAGAACCTGCTGTCCCAATAGCTACAGCTATCATTCCAATAATAGCAAAGATAAATTGTCGTTTATATCCCATTAGGTATGGGAGGTATTGTCCAAATAGTTTTTTCATATTTTATTTACTTTCAAAATTTAAAAAATATTATACCGAAAACTTCGCTATAATTTCCTATGAAAAAGATAGACGCAAACACCCCACCCTACTCTATAAACTCCACCACCTCATCAAAATCTAGTCTAAGTTGTGCAGATTGCTCATTGACTCTATATCCAAAGGGTAACAACATTGCTACTTGATAGAGTGTAGTATCTAGCTCTAATATCTCCTCTACCTGATTTTTGTCAAACCCCTCAATAGGACAAGAGTCTATCCCAATAAATGCCCCTGCTGTCATCATATTTGCTCCTGCTATATAACACTGCCTAGCCGTCCAGTGGTAGATATTGGTATCACTACTTAGTGTATCGCGTAAATGATTTGAATAGAGATTGATATAGCCATCTATCTGCTCTTGTGATAGTGGTCGTCTAGCGAAGCGTTTTTGTGGTTCTCCTGAGCTTGGTTTTGCATTTTCGATTCCTGCTAAGAGAATAATTAGATGAGAACAAGAGGTTATTTGAGGTTGATTCCAACAAGCAGGTTGAAGTTTGGCTTTTAACTCACTATTGGTAATAACTAAAAATTTCCAAGCTTCCATCCCAAAGGAAGATGGAGAGGCTCTTCCAACTTCTAAAATGTAATTTATCTCTTTATCTGATATTTTTCTATTTTCATCAAACATTTTACAAGCATGTCTAAAAGCCATAACTTTTGTGAATTGGTTTTGCATTTTTGATTCCTTTTGTCGGAATTATGCTATAAAAACCATAAAACTTAGTAGAATAAATCAAATATCTACATATAAAAATCCCAAGGCACTGTTCCACTATCATTTGCATTCTCATAAACAAACTGATATAAATTTGTTAACCAAGAGTCTTTGATTGAGGTATCTAATCCTGAACATATTTGAGAAATCTCATCTCTAAATTTTCCACTTTGGGCTATCTCCTGCCACTCATCTTGTGAGTGTTTGGATGAAAGTTCTAACTCATCTGTAAAGTGACAATCTAACTTGATTTGACTTTTGTATAGTTTTAATCCAACAGTAGATTTTCCCTTTGTTATATCAAATTGAACTGTTCTATTTTCATTTGCATTTAATGTCGTTAATAGCATCAGTGCTACAAGCGAGGAAGTTAAATTTTTTTTCATTAATAGACCTTTTTATATGAATTAAATATATTATAGCAGATATAAACATAAAATATCATTAATCGCATCTTATAATTATTATAATTTATATTTATAAATATTATTTTATTTTCAGATTCTAAAAATAATGTTTAATTTTGTTTTTATAAAACAGTTTTAGTTATTTAATAGATAATTTGTTATAATATTTTAAGCTTAAAAGATAAAAGTGGCATTTTTATTATTAAAAATAGTAAATTAAAAATACTATATTAGAATAAACAACAATACTGTTTCATATCTGTATCTATACAGTATATATATAAATTAAAGATTGAATAACAAAAAATCTCTATTTTATATAAAAACTCACAATATTATTTAATTATACCCCATTTATGTTCAAAAAACAATTAATTTAAATATTTTAAAATAATATAATATTTTTATAGAATAAATGGCAGAAAAAACTTACTTTTTGATATATAATATTTATAAGCTTGATTATGTAGAGACCAAAGAGCCTCCTCTCGTCTAGCCTTGAGCCAAAGAACTATAATTAACCCAACAAAAAGAGAAATCTCTAAAATAGTAGGAGAGGCAATAACTGTTGAGAACATCATAATAATCACTGATAGATACATAGGATGTCTGATATAGGCATAAATCCCTGTTGTGATTAATTGAGCATTCTCTTTGAGTTTAGGCTGTACATTAAAATTACCTAATTGATTATGTCGTAATGCCCAAATCCCAAGAAGAGTTCCTAGAGTAAAAACTATTATAGGGTATGGAGATGCAAAAAAATTCCTAGCAAAAAAACACATCAATCCACTAATACCAAACTGCAAAAATACCAATATATTGGGGTAGTATTCTCTTATAGTTTTTCCCAAAGTGTCCCCTCTGCTGTATCCATTAGAGCAATTCCCATTGCTGTTATCTCATCACGAATCGCATCTGATTTGGCGTAATCTTTTTGAGCTTTGGCATCTCTTCTTGCCTCTATCAACTCCTCTATTTTTGCTTTTGTCTCTGCATCTATCCCTATCTGAAAATAGCTAAATGGCTCTTTGCCTCCAATACCCAAAAGCTCATCTATAAACTCTATATTAGCAAGAGTCTCTTTTTTTAACCCTTTGTTCTTTGGATTTGCATCAAACTTATCATTGGTTTGACTAACCATCTCATCTATAGTTGCAAGAGCCACAGAGATATTCAAATCATCACTCATTGCATCTATTATACTTTTTTGAAAGGTTTTGTTGGGTTTAGAAGCCTTGGTAGGGGTGACCCTCTTTTTGAGCCTATAGAGTTTATCTAGTCTCTTTTTGGATTTTAATAAATCCTCTTCATTAAAATTAAAATCATTTCTATAATGCACTGATATTAAATAGTTTCGTAATATTTCTCCATCATAAACTTTTAGAGCATCTTTGACAAAAAAACTATTACCCAAAGATTTACTCATCTTCTCTCCATCTATATTGACAAAACCATTGTGCATCCAATATTTAGCTAACTCATGCCCCGTAGCACATCTACTCTGACTTGCTTCATTCTCATGATGTGGAAAGAGCAAATCAACTCCACCACCATGAATATCTATACTATACTCATCACTCCCTTTAAAATGCTTCTCTATCATAGCCGAACACTCTATATGCCATCCTGGTCTACCACGGGAAAAAGCTGTATCAAAACATATATCATCATCTCCACTACAAGCCTTCCATAGTGCAAAATCTTTTGAATTTCGTTTTTCGCTATTATGCTCAATTCGACTCTGGTTATCCTCATCACTACCTACTTGATGTGAGATAACTCCATAGTTTGAATCTTTTGAGGTATCAAAATAGACATCTCCAGAGCTTACTATATAGGCTATATCTCTATCTATTAGATTTTGAATCATAGACTCCATAGCCCCTAGGGACTCTGTAGCTTTTGGCTCTATGTCGTTCTCTTGTATACCCAAGGCTCTCATATCATCTAGGTATCTCTGTATATAGTGAGTTGTTATCTCTTGCAGACTCTGACCTGTCTCTTTTACTTTTTTTATAATTTTATCATCTATATCCGTAAAATTTTTTACCATTTTAACATTATAATGTAGAGTTTTGAGAGTACGAACCAGTAGGTCAAAGCTAAGACTAGACCGTGCATGTCCCAAGTGTGCATCATCATAAACAGTAGGACCACAAACATATATAGAGGCTTTTCTGGGAACTATAGGTTCAAAATAGAGTTTAGTTTTTTTGACACTATCATAAATATACATTTATATTTTCCTTATTTTAAGTCGGTTATTTTAGCAGAAAAATATAAATATAGTGTTATTTTCTTTTGCATTTTCTCCCAATAAATTTAGATTGTGAACTCAAACTACATTATTCTCTATTTCGTGAGTTATTATAGAATAAACTATAAAATTAAAAAAAAATAAGTTGATATTAAAAAAAAATAATAATAAATTATGATAGTATATTATTGTTAAAAAATAAATTTTTATATTTTAATTTATTTAAAAAAAATTTTTATTTTTTATACAAAAGAAAACACACACTTAAAGGGGAAAAACATCAATGACGAAAAAACTAAAAAGAACAAAAAATGTTCTTGCTTTTGCTGGAGTATCAGCTCTATTAACAACACCAATCTATGCTAGTAGTTGCTTTGCATTACCAAACAGTGGCTCTACAACAAATAATTCCAACTATGGATTTGGTCTCTCAACATCTCCTATTGGAAACTCTTCATCTCAAGAAATACCAACTAAACCTTCTGATGATATTACTGTTTGGAATATTACAGATGACTCAGCAAATATTTCATTTATAGATAATGCAACAGATGAAGATGGATTCAAAGTCTATATTTATGATAAGAGTAGTGGATTATTGGATAGTTCTATATTTCCAAATCCAATTATTGTACCTAAAAACGACACTAAAATACCTTTTCAAAATGTAAACTTAACAAATCTTAATCCAGATACAACATATATGCTTAAAATTACTTCATTTAATCAAGCAGGAGAGTCTACTCCAACCTCTCCAGATATATTTAATGGAGGAATATTTACAGCAGGTTCTATGTTTGTTCCTGAAATGCCCGGGGAGTATGTGGGAGTTTGGAACATTACAGAGACAGGAGCTCGTATCTCTTTTAAGGATAACTCTTATAATGAAGATGGATTCAAAGCATATGTCTACAAATATGATAGTGATGAACTTGTAGATACCTTAGATATTGATGCAAAAACAGGAAAGGGAGATTATCAATATGCTAATTTAATAGAGTTGGAATCAGACACATTGTATAAGGTAAGAGTCTCTGCATACAATGGATGTGGAGAGTCAGAATTAACAACACCTTCAAGTCTAACAAATGGTAGATTTAGAACAACAAAAACAGTCTCTTGCCCTCAAATGCCAGGGGAGTATGTTGGTGTTTATAAAGTGACTAGTACGAGTGCAAGAGTATCATTTTTAGATAATTCAGATAATGAAGATGGTTTTAGAGTCTATGTCTATGAGTATAATACAGATAAATTAATTGATACAATTTCAGTAGATGCACAGAGTGGAGTCGGAGAGTACCAGTATGCAAATATAGAAAATCTAACACCAGATACACTATATAAAGTTAGAGTATCAGCATACAACAACAGCTGTGAATCTCAAAAAACAGAACCAAGTAGTAAAACAAACGGTAGATTTAAAACAGAACCATAAAAATAGTTTAAATCAACAGAAAAAGAGATGGAGTTTTACCTAAAACTCCATCTCGAAAAGTTGAGATTATCTTATCCACTCCATTAATAAATTATTAAAAGAGTTTAAAACAAATGCTGAAAAAATCAAACCAATAATTAAATATATAATTTTTTTAGACTTAAGTATATGAAATAGATGTTCTGTTCCTACCTCTCGAACTGTAAGGGTGAATAGAACTAACCCACCAACACTTCCTGCTAATGCTAGACCCTTAGCCCCCATTAGATTCATAAGTATAATAGAGACAATTACATTTAAAATCAATGCAACAGTTGCTATTTTGGCGGCCTTTGTATGTTTGCTATTGGCATATAGAAACATCGCAAATAGTTTAGTCAAACCATGCGGTACGAGACCCAACATATACATAGATAGTACAGATGCTGTCTCTACAGTGTTCTCTTGTGTAAACTCTCCTCTTTCCAACAGTAACCACACAATAGGTTCAGCAAGAATTATACCCATCAAAGTAGCAATACCAAGTAGAGCCAACAGCAACCAAAAGGCTTTACCAAGATTACTATATGCCTCATCTATATCTCCTCGATTAATAGCTTTTGATACCATTGGAAAAAGAGCTACAGAGGTAGCAATAGCGATGATAGCTAGAGGAAGTTGAAAGACTCTGTTTGCAAAGTAGAGATATGATATAGAGCCAGTAAGCAGAAAAGATGCTAGTATCGTATCTAAAAAAGCAGATATTTGGGGCATAGAGTTCCCCCACATAGATGGAAAAAATAGTCTATTAAATGCTCTCTCCTCATCTTTTACATCTTTTTTCTTTCTATATTTCCATCCACCTATAAGTATTCTGTGCATATTTAGTTTTTTGATAGCTATAATATGAGCTATCACCTGTAACAACCCACCAATCAAAACAGCAAAACTAAGAGCTATAACAATAGTTTGGGGTTCACTTTTCATATATATAAGTAGACAACTTATCATAGAGATATTAAGCAGAGCCGTGGACATAGCAGTAGTAGCAAAATGCTCTCGATACTGTAGTAGAGTGGCTAAAAAAGTAACTATAAATACAAAATCTAAATACCAAAAGTTAATAGCTGTAAGAGGTGCTGTTTGGACTATCTGTTCTCTTGACCAATCCCATGCAATAGCTTTTGTAAGGAGTTCAGGAAAAAAGGTCACCCACAGTGAGAATCCTATAAGAATAAGTATAAATCTCAAAAATATAGCCGTAGCAAAGACCCCTTTTTGTCTACTAGCCACAAATGATGGCATAAAAGCCTGAGTAAATGCACCCTCTGCAAAGATTCGCCTAAATAGATTGGGTAGTTTAAAAGCTACAAAAAATATATCAGTATAGATAGATGCCCCAAGAGCAGATGCCATAACCACATCTCTTCCCAAACCTGTAACACGGGAAAATAACATGCCAAAACTATTGGTAAATATAGATTTTAGTCTCATAAGTCTCTTTTTTACTGTAATTTTAGCTAAAAAATCTGTGATTGAGATTTTAGAAGAGAAAAGGCTTAATTTTATTACTATCTAAGTTACTACAGATACACCAACGCAACATCATCTCAATTTAGCCTATAACATCGGATGTTTTTAAGACTGATACAACTCCTTTGGTTTGGTTCATCGCCTCTTCTACTTTTGCTCCCTCTTTTTGGAGGAGTTTGTAATCAGGGGAACTTAACATGGTATCGACCGAAGCTCGAATACTTGCCATGGCTGTTGAGCCACTTGGAGCGACATCGAGGTATTTTACATGAGGGATTTTGGCGATTTCGGCTCTAAGATAGTTTGAAATATCCCAAA
>CAZSHP010000031.1:0-18909 GCA_964606545.1 uncultured Sulfurovum sp.
ACCCTTTTGGATTTTGATTTAGTTTGATTTCGCTATAATACAAAAAAAACTGGGGAATCTTATATGAAAAAAAAATTTATATCTATTTTTTTATATTTTTCTATTATACTAAATGCAGAGATGGTAGATATTACAGCAGACCATTTTCATGCTGATGATATAACCAAAGTTGCCTATTTTGAAGGACATGCACATATAAAACAGGGAAGCAATGAGTTTTACTCCTCTAAAATTATAGTACATTTTGACAAAAAGAAAAAAGCAACAAAATATGAAGCACTAGGTGGTGTCAAATTTGATATAACAGAGAGTGGTATACACTACAGTGGTTCAGCTAGTAATATTACATATTCTCCAAACAGTTCTAAATACTACTTTTTTGGGGATGTAGTATTAAGAGATTTGACCAATAATAGAAAAATATCAGCTCAGAGTATCTCATTGGACTTAAAAACAGGTCTAGCTGATATTAAGGGCGCAGAGAAAAAACCAGTTCATTTTATATTTGAGATTGAGGATAAAAAATAGTGGCAATACCAAAATTAGTAGATGCAGGATTTATAAAATCTGCACAAGCATTGGGAGATAGTGTAGAGGATACCGTCAGTGAAGTTGTATTTTTGGGGCGTTCAAATGTTGGAAAGAGTTCAACTATAAATGGATTAACAAGCCGTAAAAATTTAGCAAAAAGTTCATCAACCCCTGGAAAAACACAACTGATTAACTTTTTTAATATAAGATATAAGTATGATGAGAGAGATTGGAATATCCGTTTTGTCGATTTGCCAGGATTTGGTTATGCCAAGGTATCAAAAGATTTAAAATCTATTTGGCAGAAGAACCTAGTGGATTTTATCAAACATCGTGTATCTATTAGAGTCTTTATACACCTACGAGATGCTAGACACCCAAACGCAGAGATAGATAGCTCTGTAGAGAAATTCGTATCTAAGTTTATTCGTGGTGACCAACTCTACTTGGTCATCTTTACAAAAATAGATAAACTAAATCAAAGAGAGAAAACAGCTCTAAAAAAGAGATTTCCAGGGTATATCACTATTAGTAACTCAAAACGAATAGGGTATGATAGAGTTCATCAAAAGATATTTGAACATATATTTGGGATAGATGAATGGTCAAACTAGTAAAGGCAAAGTTAAATGATATACCAGCTATGCAAAAACTAGTTGAAGATGATGTAAAAAATGGTATAATCTTGCAGAGAAGTGAGGATGAGGTCTCAACCAATATTCGTTCATATGTTTTAGCAAAAGATAAAGAGAGAGTTATAGGTTATGCAGCACTGCATATCCACTCTATGCGTTTAGCAGAGATTCGTAGTCTTATAGTTAGTTCAGAGTATCGAGGTCAAAATATAGGTAAAAATATAGTTCTTTTTACACTAGATGAGGCAAAAAAAATAGGGGTTGAAGAGGATGTTTTAGTATTGACATATCTACCTAAGTTTTTTACAAAACTAGGTTTTATAAAGATACCAAAAGATACCATACCAGAGCATAAAATATGGGCAGACTGTATCAAGTGTATCCATTTTCCTGTCTGTAATGAGACATCATTAGTTTATAAATTGGGGTAGAGTAGTATGTATAAAAGTAAAGATATAGATAATATAGGATTTGTTAAATGGTTATTGATAATATTTATAGTGGTGTTCTATCCAATGTTGGTTTCAATATATACTCTACTACCTCCACTTATTGGTATTGCAGGTCTTGTAATTATATACAATATTGATAAAAATATTGTATTAGTTGTATCTGGACTACTATATTTGATACATATAGATTTAAATTTAACACTCCCCTTTTTACTTTCGATATTCTCTATAGTGTTAATACATACATTAGCATACCCATCAGCAAAACTAATGATAAGATGCAAAGTATGTTTAGCTCTATTTTTAATTATAAGTATAGATTTATTCTACTATATAAATCTATTTTTATATGATTTTATTTTTAACTCTAAGACTATTGTCTCTGATGCAATGTTGGGACTTTATGTTCTTATTGATATAATTATAGGACTTTTATTATGAGATATACAATAATTATTACCATCTTCGTACTATTTTGGATTATGTTAATATCTAGAATTTATCAGATTAGTATCAAATCTAATTTCTACTATGAGAATCTAGCTAAAAACAATATCGAGAGAACATACTTTATAAAACCTGTACGAGGTGAAATTTTAGATAGGAAAGATAGACTATTAGCTGTCAACAAGATAGGATTTTCAATAAAAATTGAGCCACATCTAAAGAGTAAAAGTGAGGAGTTTACCCAAACCATAGAGAGTATCGTCAAGGAGTTCCCCGACTACAATAGTACCAAACTGATAAAAGCTTATAAGAAAAAAAATTCACCATACAACCATAAATTTATCCCTATTATTGATTTTATCTCATATGAAGATATGATTGGAGCATACCCAAAACTAACAATCAATAAACATTTGAAAATAGAGTCTGAAACAAAACGATACTATCCATCAGGAAGCATGGCAACACATATTGTTGGATATGTTGCTCGTTCTAATAATAGAGATAACAAAAAAGACCCAGTAGTTGACAAAGTTGGTGTGGTTGGTAGAACAGGGCTAGAGAGACAATATAACAAAATACTCCAAGGAAAACTAGGTCACAGAACAGTCAAAGTTAGTGCAACAAATGAAGAGGTTGCAGAGTTAGAAAAAAAGGAGCCTACAGAGGACCAAAACATAGTGTTAAATGTAGATTTAAGACTACAAGAGCTAGTAAATAGACTATTCAATGACCAAAATCACTCGGGTGTAGCTGTAGTAATGCATGTCAATGGAGATATTTTATCAGCCGTCTCATACCCATCATATGACCCAAATCTATTTGTAGGAGGTATATCATCCAAAGATTGGAGAAATCTTGTTGATGACTTTAATCACCCTTTTACAAACAAGATAGTATCAGGTCTATACCCTCCAGGTTCAACTATTAAAATGGGAATGGCTCTCTCTTATGCTCAATCAGGGAAAGCTTCTCTTGATGCTAATGAGTACTGTAAAGGGTATATAAGAATAGGTAGAAATAAACACAAATTCAGATGTTGGTCAAAATGGGGACATGGCGCTGTTCCTCTAAGAAAAGCTATTAGAGAGAGTTGTGATGTATATTTCTATAACAAGAGTCTCCAAGTTGGTATTGATGATATGTCTAAATATCTAAATAGCTATGGATTAGGAGTCAAAACAGGTGTTGATTTACCAAGAGAGAGAGCAGGAGTAATACCAACTAAGGCTTGGAAAATGAAGAGATTCAAACAGCCTTGGTATCGTGGTGAGACGGTTATTGCATCTATTGGTCAAGGTTATGACCTCATCACCCCTTTACAACTAGCACGATATACTGCTTTTTTGGCTACCAAGAAGTTACCAACCCCTCACCTAGCACATAAAGTTGTAGATAAAATCGTGATGCCAGAGTACAAAGAGCCAAAAGTAAATGAGTACTATCTAAATATTATTCGTAGAGGTATGTATGATGTATGTAATGCCCAAAGAGGTACAGCACGAAGAACGATGTCTCATCTACCCATAATAGTTGCAGGAAAAACAGGTACTTCACAAGTTATCTCTATTCCACAAGGAGAGAAAAAGAGGATGTTAGAGTCACAGATGAAGTACTATAGCCGTTCTCATGCATGGTTCACCTCTTATGCCCCATTTGAACACCCTCAATTTGTAGTCTCTATTCTCATAGAGCATGGGGGTCATGGTGGTAGTACAGCAGGTCCAATTGCAGCAGAGATATATAAGTGGCTACACAAAGAGGGTTATTTCGAAAAGGAGACTCTATCTAAAGAGTTTAATTAAATAACAGAGATTAAAATCTCTCTTAAATTGATAAACTATGATAAGTTCCTTGTAAAAATATAGCTAAAAGAATCAAAAGACTAATCCCTGCTGGTTTACTATAGAGCTTATTGGCAGTTATATATATAAGCATAATAGTAGCTACCGTCATTGTAGCAACATCAAACGCTGTAGTTCTAAGAGTTAAATCTATAGGCATAGGATTTTTGGAAACTAGTGCTGATATACCAATTACAAGTGTTATATTGGCTAGATTTGAACCGATAATATTACCTATAGCCATATCTACTTTGCCTTTAAGAGAAGCAACCACAGATACTACAAGCTCAGGGAGAGAAGTACCAAAACTGATAAGTATAATAGCTATAACTCTATCACTAATACCAAAATCAGTAGCAATTCCAGAAGCACTCTCTACAGTAAAATGTGCACCACCAACAACAAATATAAATCCAACCATAAACATAAAAATACTCTTTATCCAATTGAAACTATTCTCTTTTTTTATCTCCTCTATATCCTCATTTCCCAAAATAGGAGCATCATTGAGTAGAAAAAGAATATAAGCAAACATTAGTACTAGTAGAAGGAGAGCATCAATCCTATTAATCTCTCCATCTATAGCCATTAAAATAAAGAGCATAACAGGCACTAATGCCCAAGTGGTATCTTTTGCAAAAAAGTTTCTATTTGGATTTATATTTTTTGTAATTATAAATATAAATGCAAGAACTAGTGTAATATTAAAAATATTACTTCCTATAGCATTAGCAATAGCCATCTCTGGCTTATCATTAAAAGTTGCAGCCATACTTGCAGCTATCTCAGGAAGAGAAGTACCCAAAGCTATAACAGTCGCCCCTATGATAAACTCTGGAATATTAAATCTTATCGCTATCCTCTCACTCTGGTTTATTATAAAATCTGCACCTGCAATTAATGCCCCTATTGCTAAAATAAATATAACAAAATCCATTAACTCTCCTCCGTTCTTACTATTAGACTTTTTGGAAGATTAAACTTTTGTATAAGAGCCTCCTCCTTAGCCCTCATCTCTCCACTATCTCTCTCATGGTCATATCCTAAGAGATGTAGTATTCCATGTATAAAGAGTAGTGATAACTCATCATTAAAACTATGTCCTAGAGCTTTTGAGTTGACTATAATATAATCAGCAGATATTACAATTGAACCTAAAGGTATATGCTCAATCAAATCACTATTGAGTGGAAAACTCAATACATCTGTTGGGGTATCTCTCCCTCTATACTCCCTATTGTACCGTTGAATAGTATGATTATAACATATAGTTAAGTCAATCTCTCTTGTTGTCAGCAGATTAGCAATAGTTTTTAAATGTTCTTTGTTAACTTCTAGTGTTGTAAAATTCTCAATATTTAACATAGAAAGAAGTTTATCTAATCTCTCACTAAAAAGAGATTATGAATCTCATAATTTATTTTTTATCTATCTCTTTTTTCAACTTTTTAATCCTCTGTAAAATAGTATTGGTCTCCTCTGTCCTCTCTAAAGTGCAACTCTCTACAATAAAATTATCTCTCTCTTGCATAGGTTCATCTCCACTCTCAACACTATTTAAAAGTTCATTAATATTATCAACAATAGAGTGGTATTTTTGACCAAGATAAGATGAACTGTTATAGATAGATTTATCCAATTTATCAATAGATGATGACAACATCTCATTAATAGACTCCAACCTCTCTCCTGCCTCTTTGCCTATTGGCTCAACTAAAAATCTATCATCTAATGTACTATTTTTACTATTGACATACTCTGACTCATCTAACTTCTCATTGGTTTCATACTTTTGAATATATACATCTTCTATATTAGAATACCCCATAGCTACCATCTCTTGGGCAATTTTATTATAGATAACTCTATCCTCAGAGCTTATCCAAAAATGAATATGGTCAGAGTTTTGTGTCATATCAGAGGCATGAAACTCTACAATACCCGAGACACCTAGGTCATTGATATAGTCACTAAGATAGTCAACTGCCTCTTGTATCTCATCATAAGTGTAGTGTGCCATATTCATAGAGTTAAATATCATCCTATATAAAACACCATACCTATCGAGTATTTTTGCAATATTAGACTTATTTCTAATAAACTTCCCATTATCATCTCGTGCCAATGCCTCCTTTAAAATTCCCTTTTCAAGAATATTATTCCCCTCTTTATCATGAGAAATTTCTGAAAAAGAGATTAAATCTTTTGAACGCAAAAAACTTTGACTAGAACTACCTCTAAGTGCCATATCTAACCTCTTATATCCTTTTTACTACTTCTCATCATCTCTAGTTGAGACTCTAGTTGCTTATTGCTTGTCTTTAATAAATCTGTAGCCGAAAGGATTAAACTATTCTCCTCTTTTAACTGCTCAATCTGTCTAATATAGTGTTTTATCTCGGAGTCATAATTTTCTATCTTCTTAGATAAAATCCTCTTATCATTCTCTAAACTCTCCACTTCCCAATTGGACTCTAGTAGTGAAGATTTGACAACATCAAGAAGCTCTGCCTCTCTTCTCCTCTCTCTACTTATATCGGCTATTTCTCTATCCTTTATCTTTAGAGTCTCCTCATACTGAACAATCAACTTCTCCAACTCTTCAATCATCTCCGATTGTCTATTATTACTCTCAACTAACTCTGCTCTCTCATCCAAAAATTGACCAACATTGGACTCTATCTCCTCAAGTTGCTTTGTATGAGTCACTACTAAGGACTCTATCTTTTGATTAAGAGATGCAATCTCAGTCTCTTTTATATCTAGGTCTCTAACTAACCCTAGCTTCTCACCTTTTAATAGATTTATATTATGATATAACTCCTCAATCCCCTTATCTTTTAGGGCTTGAAGCTGTAGTTCTCCTGTAATAGATGTCTCTATTATCCCCTTGATATAGGGATTGTTAGCATAACGCTCTGAAAATTTACCAAGAGCATCACTTACACTCATACCCTTTTTCAAAAAAGCATAAAACTCTCTGATATACTTCTCTCTATTGGCTAGAGCATCATTTATCTTCTCTTTTGCCAACTCGGCATACCCCTGTTGTCTAACAAACATCTCTTTTTCAAAAGATTTTATAGCACTAGAGATAGAGATATTTGACCTTTGGTCTGATAGTTTAACCTCTTCAATTTTAGGATGTTCAACTCTTTTTTTGACCTCTACAACTGTTTTATCAACAGCTATAGAGCCTTGTCTCTTCTTGTGCAACTCCTTGGCAATAGCTGTTGTTACACCCTCAGCTATTGCCAAAGCCTCTAACTCCTCTTCTGTTCGCTCTGTACCCTTTATATCACTCTCAAAATAGAATCTCTTATTAGTTGCTCCAAAGATAAAAGCCATCTGTAACTCTTTTTTATCATACCCAAGCCTATCATAGATAATATCATTTAAGAGTCTTATCTCTGTATTGAGATTGAAGTTAAAGTTTTTGAAACTTGTTCTATTATAGTTTAACCCCTCTGTTAACTCTCCTCTACCCTTATACCCTATCGTAGTAAAAAAATTTTGATACAACTTTGTTGCACTCTGTCCTACAGGGGTACTTCTTTTGATACCCATTGGCAACTTCTGCTCTAATCTAATCAATACTTTGTGAGACTCCACCACTTTTATCTGTTGATTAAACTCATCAATTGTCAAAAAAGCAAAAGGGGAGTGAGTTGTAAATCTTTTTTTGAAACTCTCTGCAATTTTAATAAACTCTATCTTGTCAAAATCCCCAAAATCGTATATATGATTCTCCAATATATCAAAACTATTTAACCATCTTGAGACGACAATATTTCCAAGTTCATTATAAAATAGAGAGTCTACTTTTGCCTCATCTAGTAGTCTCATAGCGTAGTTTTTTAAACTTTTTAGAAGCTCTTGTTTCTGATTTATATCATGGTAATTAATTTGTGATGGGTGTAGTTTATGTTTTATAAGCCAAGAGTTGTACTCTTGAGGAGTCCCCTTGAACATTTTCTCTATCAACTGTTCAGGTGTAAAAATCAAATCAGCTCTCTTTACACTCTCAATCAGATTAGGGGTATGCTCTCCTGTCTCTCGATTAATCTCTTCTCGGTTTCCACCAATCATCACTCTTTTGATTTCCATAAAATATATTCCTTTTTTATTTAATAAATTAGAGAATCTTATCTTTTATCATCTTCTCTTTTACTGCCTGAATAATATAAGCACTCATTGTTCTGGAGCTACTAGAGATTCCATCACTATTCTCTTGGTATACTCTGATTAACTCTTTCCATTTTTTAGGAAGTCTTATAGTTGTAGACTCTGTCTCTTTAGGTGTTTTATATCTCATTTTTTATCCTAAAAATGTATTCATATTTTCTCGTTCCATCTTCTCTTTTATCGCCTCTACAATAAAACTACTCAAATCTGTAGGATAGTCTATATGACTCTCTATCTCCTCTCTCCAAACCAATGGAAATCTTACGCTCTTTGAGAATTTTTCCAAATCCTTTAACTTTACCTTTTGAGGCTTCTCCTCTTCTTGAGATAGTGTAGTACTCTTTTTTACTGCATTTACAGCCTCTAGTGTCAATTTTCTTCTTATTTTCGCCATTTTTTACCCTCTATTTAGATGTATCTCTATTAACTCATAGCATATAGATAGTATCTCATCCATAGCACTCTTATGTCCCTCTAATTCACTTGCCTCAAAAACACTCCTCCCATCAATAAAAGATTTATCATAAATAGCCCTATCTCTTACAATGCTTTTAAACATCTCTATTCGAGACTTTTGAGCAACTATCTCTGTTATATGCTCAAAATATCTAGCAAAAGGGTGTATCTTATTTAGAATAATATAGCTTGAGACCTCTCTTTTTGTATCTATCTCTATCTCTCTTAATATTTGACTATATTTTTGAACAACAGCCAATATCTCTGTTACTCTATCACCTATAGGGGTTAGATTTATATCTGAACCCATAATTGCTAGTCGAGAGAGAGCCGTATCAAATCCACCTGTATCTATTACTAAAATCTCAGACCCATCAGAGTAGGAGTTGTTAATAAGTTCAATCAACCTTGTCTCATCTAAAACTCTCTCAATATCCACAAAAGGTTTTTCTCTTAAACGATTTAATCCCCAACATGTATTTTGAATATCTAAATCTAGTAGTTTTACTTTGAAACCCAAACTACGAAAAGCATCAGCGATATTATATGCCAATGTACTTCTCCCTACTCCACCTTTTTGATGAGATAGATTTATAATCAATGGAAAGTTTGATGACATCTCTTCCAACAATGAATTAACCATAATCATCTCCTAATCTATTTTCATAGAATATCATAAATTCTTTTATCTTACAATAGAATTTAAAAATCTTGAACTCTCTCTTGCAATCTCTAACTCCTCATCAGTCCAAATAACTAAAACTGGACTATCAAATGGCAACCCCTCCATTATCAATTCTCGACTAACCTCATCATTCTCACCAATCCCACCAGTAAAAACAATAGCATCCACTCTACCCAAAATAGCAAAATACGCCCCTATATACTTCTTGATTCGATATACAAACATATCCAAAGCTAATTTGGCTCTCTTGTTACCATCTCTTACCATTTGATGGACTATACGCATATCATTCTGCCCACAGATACCTAATAATCCACTCTCTTTATTTACTATCTTATCTATCTGCTCCACACTATAACCTAACTCTTTGGATAGATAAAACAAAATAGCCACATCCATATCTCCACTTCTAGTCCCCATTATCAACCCCTCCAAAGGGGTAAAACCCATACTAGTATCTATACTTTTGCCCTCTTTTATAGCACAAACACTAGCTCCATTTCCAAGGTGTAGAGTAATTAGATTGGTATCTTTTAGCTCTCTATTTAACTGTTTTGATGCCTCTTTTGCCACAAAATGGTGAGAAGTCCCATGAAAACCATATCTACGAACCCCTTTTTCATAAAATTCATAAGGCAGAGCATACATATATGCTTCACAAGGAAGAGTCTGATGAAATGCTGTATCAAAAACTGCTACCTGTTTAAGAGTAGGAGCATGTTTAGCAATAGTAACTATCCCCTCCAAATTAGCTAAATTATGAAGAGGAGCTAAAGGGATAAGAGACTCGATAGTCTCTATAACCTCATCATCTATAACTACACTCTTTTTAAATATCTCACCACCATGAACTACTCTATGCCCTACTATATCTAAATCAGAGAGACTCTCTACCCCTACCTCTTGGAGTCTCTTCTCTACTTTTAGAATTCCACTATGATAATCGATAATACTCTCTATAATCCCCTCTAGTGTTGGTTTTAGGTCTATAAATAGTTTATATTTCAATGAGGAACTTCCTGCATTTATGACTAATATTTTCAATTTTTGCCTTTTGGGTTTTTTTTGATATTTTAGCGTTTTTAACTAAATAGAGAACTGTTTTTCATGATATAATAGCAACCAAAAAATAAAGACAAACTATTGACCTAAGGGGGCTACAACAGACCATGGATATAACTTATAACAATGAAATCGAAGAGAGATTTATTCCCATAGAGTATAATCGACTCTGTAGTGATATTTTGGCTTATCTTGGTAGTGAGGAGCCTTTGAGGTACATAGAGTTTGCTGAGTTATTGAGTCGTTATTATCACAAAAACTCTTATGATAGTTTGCAGAGGTTAAAAGATAACTACTCACCTTTCTCTCCTGAAAAAGAACTCCTATCTACTCAATTTAGCGATAGAGAGTGTGATGAGATGGAGAATAGGCTATTTTCTGAAATAGATGAGATTTTAAATAGTGCAAATTATGAGATTTTGACAAAGGGTATGTTAGAGGAGGCTATAAATAGAACCTCCCCTTATGGTGTTGAAGTTAGTGTTAATTTGGATGATTTTGACACAATGAAGATATATTTTAGAGGACAATCTATTCAAAGAGATGAGATTTTAGACCCTATGAAATTGTATCTAAAGAAAAAAGTTATCTATGAGCCTATCTATCGTCGTTTGGTTATTATTATAAAACCAAAACAGCTCTATAAACGAGCCAAAGAGTTAGCAAAAGAGAAAGATATATCTATTGAAAAAGCAGAAAAGAAGCTAAAGAGAAATCTAATACTAAGAAGAGATAAAAACAATAAAAATATCTATATTAAACTCTTTAAAAACATCCCTCAAATGGATTTAGAGATGCTTTTTCCAAATAGAAAGATAAAAATGAGACTTATGGATAAGCTCAAAATAGGAATTTTAGGGGGAGGTGGTACTATAGGTGGGACTATTACACTATTTTCAAAACTAGGAACTATTGCTGTAGACCCTATATCGGCTCTAACTGCTCTAGGTGGCTTTTTGGGTGTCTTGTGGAGACAGGTCAAGGGGGTTCTATCAAGACGAGACCACTATCTAGCAAAACTAGCTCAAAGACTCTATTTTTATAACTTAGCAAACCATTCAGGAGCATTAAGTTATCTAATAGAAAACGCTAATAATGAAGAGAGCAAAGAGGTCATATTGACATACTTCTTTCTCGCTCACCAAACAGAACCCATAACCAAAGAGGAGCTAGATAGATTGATTGAGGAGTTTATATTTACAAAATACAGGATAAAAATGAATTTTGAGATAGATGATGGTATTAGAAAACTCAAATCATTGGGGATGCTTATTGAAGAGAATTCCAAATTAAAAATCTCCAATTTATCGGATTGGAGGGGGAGATTTAACTCCTAATCCTCCATAGCCTGAATAGCTGTAATTGCTACAGTATTGACAATATCAAGCACCAAACAGCCACGACTCAAATCATTAATAGGTTTTTTGAGACCTTGGAGTACTGGGCCAATGGCAATAGCACCTGATGAGCGTTGGACAGCTTTGTAGGTGTTGTTTCCTGTATTTAAATCAGGGAATATAAATATTGTAGCCTCTCCTGCTACTTTGCTATTTGGTAGTTTTGTTTTGGCTACCTCTTTGTCTATTGCGGCATCGTATTGGATTGGACCTTCGATTAGTAGGTCGGGTCTATCTCTTTTGACTATATCTGTGGCTTGGGCTACCTTCTCTACATCTGCCCCTTTGCCTGAGGAGCCTGTGGAGTAGGAGAGCATAGCTATTTTTGGGGTTATTCCAAATTTGATAGCTGTATCGGCTGAGGTGGTTGCTATGGTAGCTAACTCATTGGCTGTTGGGTCTTGGTTGATTGCACAATCAGCATATACCAATACTTTTGTATCTAGGCTCATAAAAAATAGACTAGAGACTATTGGGATATTTGGTTTAGTTTTGATAATCTGTAGTGCAGGTCTAATTGTCTCTTGGGTGGTATGGATAGCACCTGAAACCATCCCATCTGCTACTCCTAAATGAACCATCATTGTAGCAAAATAGTTTAGAGATGTAACTGTATCATAAGAGGCTTCTAGTGTTACCCCTTTCTCTTTTCTAAGTCTATAGAACTCTTCTGCAAAGGTTTTTCTATATTTTGATTTGTGAGGACATATGATTTTGGCTTTTGATATATCGAGTCCAAATGAACCACTCTTTTGTATTATCTCTTCTCTTTCTCCTAGGAGGATAATATCTACTATATCTCTCAAGAGTAGAATCTCACAAGCTCTTAGAATTCTCTCATCAAGAGCCTCAGGGAGAACTATCTTTCTTCTAATTTTTCTCGCTTTTTGAAATAGACCATACTCAAACATTGCAGGGGTTATGACCTCTGTAGAACTCTCTAATATCTGCTTATCTATCTTTTTCATATCTACAAAAGTGTTAAATAGTCCCAAAGCAATAGCTATTTTTCTCTCATTTTTGGCATCTATTACGGGATAGATTTGACTAATTTTAATAGCAGTCTCATAAGAGTTATGTTCTGTAGCCAAAATTGGTAGTGGAAGGTCATCTAATCCATCTAAAATTCTAAGTAGAGAGGATGGTACAGGAAAACCAGTAGTTAGAACTATTCCAGATATGTTAGAGTATCGCTTTGAGTAGATTGCTAAAATAGAGCCTACTACAATATCGGCTCTATCAGATGGAGTTAAAATCAAATCTCCATCCTCAATATAGTTTAAAAAGTTCTCCAACTCCATAGCAGCAATCTTTCTACTCTTGATAACTCTCTCAAAATCTGCCTCTTTTGCTTTTATTACCTTGGCATTGAGTGCTATTTTTACCTCTTTCATTGTTGGCATATCTAGCTCTTCTGCCTCTACAAGTATACAAGTAGGAGGGAGCATCTTTCGCTCTTTTAGTAGAGATTTTAGTGGCTCTACCTCTTTTTCATCTATTCTATTTACAAAAGTTGCAAAGTGTCTACATCCTGATGATTTAATCCCATCATGGTCGATTAGAATCTCATCAAAAATCTCATCAGCATCTTTATCTGTACCTCTAATAATATTAAGATAGGCTGTTTGAATATTTGTAGCTACTGTTACATTTATATCAAAATCTATTGAATTAGAGAAATGAGATTGATTTAACCCCTCGATTAACACAAAATCATAACTACTCTCTAACTCTTTTATCTTCTCTATTATAGTTGTTAGAACAAAATCAAACCTATTTTGAGCAATAAGCTTCTCTACTTCGGCTACTGTAAATCCAAATGATTGAGAGTATTTCATATCCAAAGAGTATCTTTTGAGAAATAGAGATATATTTGAATCCTCACTCTCACTCTCAACAAATGGTCGAAAAAAGGCAACCCTCTCAAATTTTGCCTTTAGATACTCCATCATCCCCAAAGAGACAATAACACTTCCTGCTGAATCTTCATGAGATATTATATACAGACTTTTTGTTTTCAAAACCATCTACCCATTCAAAATATCTTCAATCTCTTTGACAATATTAGGATTCTCTAGTGTCGAGGTGTCTTGTGTAATTTTTTCACCTTTGACCAATGAACGCAAAATCCGTCTCATAATCTTACCTGAACGAGTCTTTGGCAAATCAGGCACAAAAGCCATATCATCACAAAGAGCAATAGCCCCTATCTCACTTCTTAGGATGCTGTTTATCTCTTTTATCATCTCAAACTCACCTGCAACCTCATCTTTGTGTTCTGTAGGAATAGATTTGAGAACAACATAAGCAAAAATCCCCTCACCCTTTATCTCATGAGGTTTTCCAACAACAGCCACCGAGGCTACATTATTATGCTTTTTGATTCCTGCTTCAATCTCTGCTGTTCCTATTCTGTGACCTGATACATTAATCACATCATCTGTTCTACCTGTAATAGTGATATATCCATCCTCATCAACCATTGCCCCATCTCCAGAGAAATAGACAGGTTCTCCATCTATTTTACAATCTCCAAAATAGGATTTTTTAAATCTCTCTGGGTCACCCCAAATAGTTCTAATCATACTAGGCCACGGTTTTGTAATGCAGAGGAAACCCTTTTCACCTATTGGAGTAGGTGTTCCATCACTCTCAATCACTTTTGCCATAATACCAGGTAGTGGGAATGTAGCACATGCAGGTTTAATAGGTGTAGCACTAGGAAGAGGACTAATCATATGTCCACCCGTCTCGGTCTGCCACCAAGTATCAACAATAGCACAATTACTATGTCCAATAGACTCGTAATACCATTTCCAAGCAGGAGGGTCGATAGGTTCACCCACAGTTCCAAGCACTCTTAGAGAGCTTAAATCATACTTGCTAGGCTCATTCTCACCCATTTTGTGAAGTAGTCTAATAGCTGTTGGTGCTGTATAGAACTGATTTATCTGATACTCCTCTACCATCTTCCAACATCTACCTGCATCAGGGAAAGTAGGAACACCCTCAAACATTACCGTTGTTGCCCCAGCCGCGAGTGGCCCATAAACTATATAGGTATGTCCTGTAATCCAACCAACATCAGCCGTACACCAAAAAGTATCATTATCTTTGAGGTCAAATACCCACTCCATAGTCATTTGAGCCCACAAGATATACCCTGCACTAGAGTGTTGAACCCCTTTGGGTTTTCCTGTACTTCCACTTGTATAGAGTAGAAATAGTGGATCTTCACTATCCATAGGCTCTGCTTCACACTTTGGAGACTCATTTTTGATAAGCTCACTATAGGCATAATCTCGTCCTACTTCCCAATGAATATCCTCTCCATTTCGCTCAACCACACAGACAGCCTCAACCGATTCACACCCCTCTTCTAATGCTTTGTCCACAACAGGCTTTAGCATATATGGTTTACCTTTTCTAAATGCTCCATCAGCAGTTACTACTAGTTTTGCCTTGGCATCTATAATCCTATCTCTCAAAGCCTCGGCAGAGAATCCACCAAATACTATAGAGTGAATAGCCCCAATCTTGGCACATGCCAACATAACTACAGCAGACTCGGGAATCATAGGCATATAGAGAACAACTCTATCACCCTTTTTGATATTGAACTGATTTTTGAACATATTAGCTGTCTTATTGACCTCATAAGCCAACTCTCGATAGGTCAACATCTGTTGGTCACCATTGTCACCCTCAAAGATAATAGCCGCTTTATTTTTTTTGGTAAGTAGGTGTCTATCGACACACTGATTGGCAACATTCATCTTGCCATTAGTAAACCATCTATAAAATGGTGCATTAGACTCATCTAATACCTTCTCATAAGGGGCAAACCAATCTATCTTCTCATCAGCAAACTCTCTCCAAAACCCTTCATAGTCCTCAATAGCTCTATTTTGAAGTTCCCAATACTCTTCCATACTACCTATTAGTGCATCTTTGGCAAACTTTGGATTTGGATTAAATATCTCTTTTGTCATAACTTTTCCTTTTTTTAAATTTTAGGAAGTTTATCATAAAAAGTAATAAAGTTTAATCAAAATATATTAGTCTGATTTCAACTTATAAAGATATGTTTGATTTATACCCAAGAATATAGTATAATTTTTTAAAAAAGAGGTTGTATGATTTATAAATTTTTATTGATAGTTTCTCTACTTGTATTTACAGCATGTGGAGGGAGTTATAATACTAGCAAAGAGAAAACGGGTGATAATAATCTATCAATAGATGATATAAATGCCCTAAATACTAGATTTAAAGCAACTACTAAAACAATTACTCTATATGTACATGGCTATAGACAAGAGGGGTTTGAAAAAGAGGGAGATTATGGTAGAGGTTGGTATAATACATTCTCTAAAAATCTAAAAAAGTTTACAAATCTTCCAATGATAGATTACCAAGATATACCAAACTATAATAAAGAGAATTTTTATAACTTTTTGACATCTATTGACTATTATGGGCAAACTCCACCCTCTTATTATAACCAAGATGATATAGATGAGGTTAAAGAGATTGACCAAGAGTATGGTGGAGGAGTGCCTAAATATGCTCTAATAGTAGCCAAGTATGCCAAATATCTGTTGGAAGAGACAGGAGCAGAAAAGATAAATATTATCTCTGTAAGTATGGGGTCTTTTGTTACAAGATGGATGATAGAGAAGGATTTAGAGAGTCTAGCATCAGATAAAAAGATAGAGAAGTGGCTAAGTGTGGAGGGTGTAGTGCGTGGAAACTATGCGTTGAGTCAAGTAGATGATGGTAGTATTATGAATCTATTTTTTACAAACTCTCCAGAGACAGACCAAATGAAGTATGAGTGGATAGAGGAGAATTTAAACTCAAATCCAAATGAGATGAATAGCCCATACTATAGGGATATTTTAGTAGGACAGATTAGCCTAACAGATGGTACACAAGAGAACTCTTTGATGAAATATGTACTACCAATATATGGAGGATTTCAGCCAAATGATGGTTTTCAACTACTCAAAGATACCTACTTTGACTCTATAGAGAACTATATACAGATACCTACACATACCATACTTCACGGTGACCATGTGGATATAAAAAATAATTATGGAGCATTTGCCAATATGGTTAGTTTTTTGGATGCCAAAAAGAGAGTTAGAGTTACTCTTATAGATACAACGGTAACAGATATTCACGAAGATATAACATCTAACAATAGAGGTTCAGAGATAGTTTTTGAGAGTTTTGTATCATCCCAAAAAGCAAAAGAGAGATTGGATATAGATGCGTTTGTAGATGAGCGAGTCTATGAGAGTGGAGCGTTGAGAATTCATAACTATAATGAGGTAGGAGCGACCTATGCACTAAATGAGACTCTATTTGATAGTTTTGTCTTGAGTGATGAAAAAGAGCTAGAGATTAGAGTAGAGGGGTATGAGATAGATAGGTCTACTCTATATGATATAAGTGAAACCAATAAAGTTTCAAAAAAAGAGTCACTAGGAGAGGCAAAAAAGATAGTTCCCCTAAAAAATGGTGAATATGATATATCAGCTCAAGATTGGTCGGGTAAACTTAGAGTTGAAGTTTTAGAGATGTGAGGAAAAAATATTGAATATAATAAAAATAGTTATTAGTATAGTCATCCTTTTTTTAGTAGGGTGTGGAAGTGCCTCTTCTGGAGAATCAGAAAATAGCTCTATAGATGAAGTACCAGAGCTTAAGCAAAATATAGCCTTTAGACATAGTCCAAAAACAGTGACTATATATGTACATGGCTATAAAAAAGGTGGTTTTGAGTGGAGTCAAAACTATGGGGAGAGCTATAATAGTGAGTTTAGCAATAGAGTTGCAGAGTTTACAACATATCCAAAGTTAGATGAATACAACGAAGATAACTTTAGCAATATTATTACTGGAGTTGAGTACTATGGAGACCAAGCACCAAGCTACTACTCCCAAAATGATATAAATGAGATAGAGAGCGTCACGACTCAATATGATGGAGGAATCCCAAGATATGCTCTAATAGTAGCAAAATTTGCAAAAGAGATGCTAAAAAAAACAGGAGCAGAGAGAGTTAATATTATCTCTGTAAGTATGGGTTCACTCATAACTAGATGGATGATAGAGAAGAACCTAGAAAACCTAGCATCTGATAAAAAGATAGAAAAATGGATGACAGCAGAGGGGGTCATCCGAGGCAACTATGGATATACCAAAATAGATAGTCTAGCAGTAGATATACACTCTTTTATAGATGACTCCGAAGAGACTAGACAGATGAAATACTCATGGATAGAGGAGAATCTAACACCAGATAGAGATGTAATGAAAAGCCCATACTACAACGATATTTTAGTAGGTCAAATCTCCCTAACAGATAGCGAAAAAGAACAAGCAGGACTCAAATATATACTCATAGAGGAGGGTTTTCAACCAAATGACGGCTATCAACTACTCAAAGATACCTATTTTGGTGAGGCTGACAACTATATACAAGCTCCATCTCATACACTCATACACACAGACCACACAGGAATAGAAGAGAGTGATGCCACATTTTTAACCATAGCCAATTTTTTAAAAGCCCAAAAGCGAGTACGAATTACTCTTGTGGATGCTACGGTAAATGATATACATGAAAATATAACGAAGCTAGATAGAGAGACAGAGACTGTTTTTCAAAGCATAGTCTCATCTAATGATAAAACCCTATGTGAGAGAGTATATGATGGAGGAACACTACCTCTATATAGTTATACAAAAGAGAATGAAACAAAAGAGATAAATCAGATTATATTTGATGATTTTGTTGACCCTACAACATCAACACTTCTAATTAAACTCAAAGGGTATGAGATAGATAGAAGTACCAAATATGATGTATCAGAGTGGAAAACCGATAAAAAAGAGTCTATGGGTGAGAGTATAAACAGTGTAGAGTTACAAAATGGTACTTATCCTGTATCTGCTAATGATTGGAATGGACATATTAGAGTAGAAGTTTTGGAGATGTAGGTGTTAAGAGAGAATTTTTTATATCTTCAAAAATTCTCCGAGCCAAATAGTACCCCAAATTAACAGGTACAGCATTCCCCACCATCTTATATCCTGCCATTAAATTTTTATAATAGAACTTATGCTCATCAGGAAAACTTTGAACCCTAGCACACTCTCTAACACTAAGTCGCCGATATAAATCCTCACTCCCCTCAACAA
>CAZSHP010000032.1:0-18376 GCA_964606545.1 uncultured Sulfurovum sp.
GATGTTAATTGTCTCTCTTAAAAAAAACTCCTCTATCAAATCTCTCATCTCTTTTTTATCTTCTACTCTATTGACTAAGTCTCTAAATTTAGAAGCTCCTTGGTAACCTATTTTGGAGTAGGTATGCAGATGTTTTCTAAATATAATAGCTCCATATTGACCATAGTGAGCTACCATTTGGTCAAAATGTTCTAGTATTACTTTTTGAATTAGTTGAGGGGTTACAGTAGACTCTTTGCCCTCTAGGATATAATCTTTCATAATCTGAAATATCCAAGGTCTCCCTACAGCTCCTCTACCTACCATAATACCATCTGCTCCTGTATGCTCTAGTACCCATTTTGCTTTTTGTGGGGTAGTGATGTCTCCATTGGCAATAACAGGTATAGATATAGCCTCTTTTATCTCTTTGATAGCATCATAATCAACAGGGACTTTGTATCTACCTGCTTTGGTTCGTCCATGTACTGCTATGAAGTCTGCACCGTTATCTTGGCACACTTTTGCTATATCTATATGATTTTTTTCATTGAAACCTAGCCGAATTTTGACAGAGGTGAACTCTTTGGTTGAGTATTTTTTGATAGTTCTAATCGTCTTGGCCATCTTGTTTAAATCTGTTAGGAGAGAGCTACCTTGAAGATTTTTGACTATTTTTGGAGCAGGGCAACCACAGTTTAAATCTATAATATCTATACCTTCTTGTTCATTGATAAGTTCGACAGCTTTTTGTATAACAGTTTGGTCTGAACCTGCTATCTGAATAGAGTAGGGGGTCTCTAGGGTGCTTTTTTCTAGCATTTTGATAGTTTTTTTGCTTTTGAATGCTAGTGCGTTGGAGCTTATCATCTCACTAACAGTGAGGTCAGCTCCAAATTTTTTGATAACGCTACGAAAGGGTAAATCGGTAAACCCTGCCAAGGGGGCTAGGGCAAATAGAGGTCTGTTAAAACTAAGAGTCATTACAGATATGTTTGATATTCATGAGGTCTGTAATCTTATATTTTGTATGCTCTTTTTTGAGGTCATATAACGCTCTAAATCTCATAAACTCATGAGGGTCATGCTCATCAAGATACTCACCAGCTTTTTCAATCATCTCATATTCAAATAGAAGATAGATATAAGCTGTTTGTGCCTTTGTATACTTCTTGTCATACTCTCTAAATAGTTTTAGATTCTCATCAGGGGTGAGCTGTTTTTTGGTGATATTGGCAATTAACAAAAAGTCACTACACTTCAACTCTGAATTTAAGTCCACTATAAACTCATCTAAAATAGTTGTTGATAGACCCAAATTATCATCACGAGTTATACGAGATATTAGTGTGATGAAACTATCTCTATTGAATATTTTACTATGCCTCCTTGCTTTTAAAAATGTTGCAGAGTTTGCAAAAGTTTCTAGTGCTTTTTTGAAAACAATATCACTATATCTCTCTTTTGATTGTAATACATCTTCAGCAAAATTTGTCTCTTTTTTTAAGCAGTTTATATGATTTTTGATGACCAATGGGTTATCACTAGATAGTGCTTCTGTTAGTTTTTTGTCTTTGAAATCAACACATTCACCTTTATCTAATTCAGACAAGATATTTAATGCACTCTGAATCTTTTCAGAGACACCATCTACTGTACCATTTACTTTTATATTAGATACTTGTAGTAGTGAAGCTGTCTCTTTTAGTTTAGGAAGGTTGAATTTATACTGTTTTGGTTCATTGAGAAGTGACCAGTATAACGCATTGTTTAATTTATCGCTATCTTTTTCCCATCTTCTAAATCTGAAAAAATTTTTTGTTCCATAGAACATCATATGAACTAATGATGCTAACATTAATAGAAACATAGGTATCATTACCCAAACTGCAACAGGCATTGATATATAAATCCCAAAAAAATTATTGCTATAGTCATTTGGATTGATAGTGTATATAAATACTCCTACCATTGCCATTAAAACTATTGACGCTAGTATATACAGACCTAAACGCATAGACTCTCCTTATTTTTACTTATGTTCTTTTTCGATAACCTCTCTACAGGTGATACAGTATCTGGCAAAGATTTTTACTTTGAGTCTCTCAATATTTATCTCTTCTTCACACATTTCACATATACCATAAAGATTATCACTAATTTTACCTAAAGCTAGTTCAATTTCTCTTAATTCATTAGCTTGTTGGTTCAAAATTGCATTATCTACAGCACGACCGAGTGAAGTTGAAGCATGGTCAGCTTCATCTTTTAACTCATTTGTATTGAGACTATTCATCTCTGTAGTTGTTGTATTTAAATTCTTTTTTATCTGTGCTTTTCTCTCTTTTAAAGCCCTACTAAAAAAATCAATCTGTGTTTTATCTAACATTATAAATCTCCTAAATTATTTATGATAAGGGTGATTGTTTAGAATAGTCAATCCTCTAAATATCTGTTCTAACAATACCACCTTCGCCAACTTATGTGACATCGTAATTTTACCCAAAGAGATGGATGTATTACATAATGCCAAAAAGTCCCTCTCAAAGCCGAAAGCTCCACCAATAAAGAGGTTTACTACGCCTCTATCCTTAAGTAAATTTGAAAAACCATAACTATCTACCTCCTTACTAGTTGGATTCAGAGCTATATTAAATCCACCTGATAGATATTTATTAAGTGCAATAGTATATGATTTTTGTGAAGCTTCTGTGGATATATCGTGAGCTTTTGCTATATTTTTTGTAAAAATTTCAAAAACCTCTATTTTTGCAAAAGGTTTTGAAATTTTCTTATAATGTTCTATAAGAGGAGCGTATAGTTTCTCTTTTGACTTCTTATCAATAATGTAGATATTAATTTTCATATCTTTTAATAGGTGTTGAGCCTTGGGTTATCTTCTAAAAAGAGTCTTAGTAGTCCAGAGATGGTATCTTTCATATCATTTCTATCTACAATCATATCTATTAGACCATGTTCAAGCAGAAATTCAGAGCGTTGGAACCCTTCGGGTAAATCAACACCAACTGTCTGTTTGATAACTCTCTGTCCTGCAAAACCTATCAATGCACCAGGTTCGGCTATAATAATATCTCCTAGCATCGCAAATGATGCTGATACACCACCCATAGTTGGGTCTGTTAGTAGTGATATAAATGGTAGACCATTGAGGTGAAGACGATTGAGTGCAGCAGATGTTTTACTCATTTGCATTAGAGAAAATGTACTCTCTTGCATCCTAGCTCCACCACTCGCAGAGATGATAATAAATCCACACTTCTTTTCAATTGCTCGGTTGATACCACGAACAATTTTCTCCCCCTCTACAGAGCCTAGACTTCCACCCATAAATGAGAAATCAAAGATAACTAACTCTGTCTCTATTCCATTGATACGGCATGAACCACTAACTACAGATGAGGTCTTGCCTGTTTTGGTTTTTGCCTCTTCTAGTCTTTTTTTATAAGACTTTTTATCTATGAATTTTAGTGGGTCTATAGGAGCTAAAGAGGCATCATGCTCAACAAAACTACCCTCATCACAGAGAAACTCTTCTCGTTTACTAGCATTGATTCTAAAGTGATGATTGCATTTTGGACATACATTACATTTAGATTCAACCTCTTTGTAGTACATCAGAGCTAAACATTTCGGACATTTTATCCAGTTACTCTGTTCATTTTCAGTACTATTATTACCACCTATCATACTAGAAAAAAGGTTTGCAAAATTCATCTTAGTTGCTCCATTTTTTTATTGGTGGAATTATATCATAATTGTTATCAATAACTAATAAGGAACTATTTAATTGTCTCTCTTTTTTAGAGATTTAATCTACAGATAGTTCTAAACTCACATTAATTTTTAGAACTATCAACAAAGATTTATGTTAAAAGTTCACTTCTGTTATAGGGATACAAATAAGTTCCTCTAGCCAAAAGATGTAACAGACTTATTTAATCACTCCTCCTGCTCGAATAAATCCACCTATCTCTATATACTCTTTAGTGGTTGTATTACTCCCAATAAAACTATTTTTTTTAACTACAACACCTCCATTAATAACTGCAGCTGTTGAGATGTGAGTATTCTCTTCTATGATTGCATCATGTTCTATCAATGCTTTTGTATTTATAATACAATTTTTACCAATATTTACATTTGCATTTACAAAAGCATAATGCATAATAACCGTCCCCTCTCCAATATAGGAGTGTTTAGATATATAAGCTAAAGGAGATTTAATAACAGGTAATTTATATCCTATCTTCTTTAATTTGTTAAATAGTTTTACTCTAATAGCATTTGATTTTATCTGTCCAACCGTCACAATAGCATATTTATATCTCTGAAATAACCTCTCTAAATCACTATCACTTCCTATAATTTTATACCCTAAAACCTCCTGACCAACTAACTCTTTTTTATCAATAATTCCTGCAATATCATATATCCTCTCTAGCTTAATTACATCAATAACTGATTTGCAGTGACCACCACCACCAATTAAAAGAATTTTTTTCATGTTTTATTCCTTTATTTACCTGTTTATAAAAACTTATGTAAACTTAGTGAAAATTAGCAAAAACTATAGCTCTGAATAGAGTATCTAATGATACCTCTTTGCTATTATTTTTGTTGTAGTCTAAACCTGTTACTAACAATTGATATTTAGACTTACATCTAAATTTCTATCAATAACTAAGTTACATGAAATATAATTATATACTCTATCAGTTTAAAATTAATACTCATAACTTATCTTAAACTACAAAAACCATGATTATTCAACTCTCTTTAATGTTACTCTCCTTTCTTTTCAACAATTAGTGTAGCTCTCATATTTTTAGGAGCAACCATCCAAAATTTAGAAATCTCTATTCTAAAGTTATCTAAAATTCTTTTGGCTACTGCACTATCTGTTTCTTCATAATACTTTTTGAGGAGTCTCTTCATCATATACATCTCTTGGTCTCTCTCGTCTGTATCTATTCGGACAGCTTCAACTAACTCTCTGTTTACCTTTTCAAAAAACTCATTGCTTTCATCATATATAAATGCTAAACCACCTGTCATCCCTGCACCAAAATTTGAGCCTGTTTTACCCAAAATTAGGATTGTTCCACCTGTCATATACTCACAAGGGTGGTCTCCAGTTCCCTCTACTACAGCGTTTGCTCCAGAGTTTCGTACAGCAAATCTCTCACCTACTGAACCTCTTACATAGAGTCGTCCACCTGTTGCTCCGTAGAGGCAAGTGTTTCCTGCTAATGATGCGTTTTGCAAAGAGGAGGTAATGCAGATTGAACCACCACTCATACCTTTTCCTACATAGTCATTTCCTGTACCATCTAGTTTGATATTGATACCTTCACTTAGAAACGCCCCAAGGGACTGTCCTGCTCTTCCTTGGAGATTTATATTGATAGTATCTCTTGGTAGACCTCTGTCCCCATAATGCTTTGCTATCTCTCCTGATAGGCGTGTTCCAAAGCTTCGTTTTTGGTTATCTATCTCCATATCTATGGTGATTGGAGTGGATGGGTTTTTGATTGTAGGTAGAAGTCTCTCTACTAATCCTTTTCCAAACTCATTGCTATCATAAGGCTCATTAAATGGGTATGTTGTTGCTTGGCAGGTATCAACACCCTCTAGTTTGTAGAGTAGTTTCTCTAGTGAGAATTTTTTTGCAAACTCATCATCTATCACTTTTAGTAGATGATTTTTACCAATAATCTCCTCTAGTGATTTATAACCAAGAGATGCTAATATCTCTCGCACATCCTCTGCTAGTAGAGTAAAGTAGTTTACAACTTTTTGAACATTACCTGTAAACTTCTCTCTTAGTTTTGGATTTTGCGTAGCCACACCTACACCACAAGTGTTTAGGTGACATACTCTAAACATTCTACATCCAACTGTTACCAATGCACCTGTACCAAACGCATACTCCTCTGCTCCAAATATAGCGGCCTTTACTACATCGAGACCAGTTTTAAGTCCACCATCAGTCTCAATAGTTACTTTTTCTCGTAGACCATTTGCTTTTAGAGCATTATGAGCCTCAATAAGTCCAAGCTCCCAAGGGTTTCCTGCAAATCGAATAGAGCCAATAGGTGCAGCACCTGTACCACCATCAGCACCAGAGATAATAATCTTATCAGCATAACATTTGGCAACCCCTGCTGCAATGGTTCCAACTCCTGCTGTTGATACTAGTTTGACAGCTACTTTGGCTTTTGGATTTATCTGTTTCATATCAAATATGAGCTGTGCCAAATCCTCGATAGAGTATATATCATGATGAGGTGGTGGAGAGATTAGCGTAACCCCTGGTTTTGTATATCTTAGTCGTGCAATAAGTGGTGTCACTTTTGCCCCTGGGAGCTGTCCACCTTCACCAGGTTTTGCACCTTGGGCTACTTTTATCTGAATCTCTTCGGCTGAACGGAGATATTCAGGTGTGATACCAAATCTACCTGATGCAATCTGTTTAATTTTTGAATTCAGTTCAGGGTCTTGTAGTCTAGCTTTGTCCTCTCCACCCTCACCAGAGTTTGATTTTGCTCCGATTCTGTTCATAGCCATAGCTAGGGTTTCGTGTGCCTCTTGGGAGATTGACCCCATAGACATAGCAGCTGATGAGAATCTTTTGAAAATCTGCTCTTTTGACTCAACCTCATCTATAGAGATAGCCTCTCTATCACTATTAAGCTCAAAAAAGTCTCGAATGAATTTTTTGTCTCTCTTGTCTACTAAAACTTTTAACTTCTCATACTCGGCTTTCTCTCCTGTATCGGCTGAGGCTTGGATAGCATTGATAGTAGCTCTGGAGAAGTCGTGAAACTCTTCACCTCTTTTATATTTATAGAATCCACCTTTGTAGTGAGATTTTGGTTTGCCCTCAAAAGCATCTGTAAATGCTCTTGCGTGGTTAGAGTTTAATCTCTCCTCTATATCTGCATAACATAGTCCTGATAGCAACCCTTGAGAACCTGTAAAACAGTCAGCTACAATTTTATCACTTAGACCAATAACATCAAATAGTTTTGAGTTTCTATAACTTGCGAGTGTTGAGATACCCATTTTTGACATAATTTTCAAAATCCCTGCCCCAATAGCTCTTCGAGATTTTTTGAGAATATCTTTTATATCAGCTTCATCTTTGGATAACTCACTAATAGTATATGCTAGTAGATAAGGGTATATAGCAGATGCTCCATACCCTAGCATTAGTGCTGCAGAGTGTGGGTCAAAGACCTCTCCTGTTACAGGGATTACACTTGTTAGGTGTCTTAGGTTTGCATCTAGTAGTTTTTGGTTTAGTCGTCCTACAACCATTAGCATAGGTATAGCTTTTTTATCTGCATCCAAAGCTCTATCATCAAGTATAATAGTCCTAATCCCATTATCTCTTACTTCTGATACAATAGTATCTACTAGATTGTATAGACTCTCTTGTAGACCACTCTGAAATGTAGTGCTATATCGTTTTGCCTTATATCTAGGGTTATATTTAGGATTGCTTTTATCTCCAAACTCCAAAAATAGTTTTAGTCTCTCCTCAGACATAATAGGTATAGTAGTTTTGATTCTTTTGGCATTATCTTCACACTCCTCTAGCACATTTTTAATAGGCCCAAAACCAGTATTTAGACTCATTACGCTCTTCTCTCGAATTGGGTCGATTGGTGGATTGGTAACTTGTGCAAATTTTTGTCTAAAGAAATCGGTGAAGTTTCTCTGCTCATTAGAGAAGGCTGCTAATGGAGTATCATCACCCATAGCTGCCGTAGTCTCTTTGTTCTCTTTTATCATAGGTCTTATGACCTCTCTCATCACCTCTAGTGTATAGTTGAAGTATCGCTGTTTTGCCTCCATCTCTTTGTGGTCAACAGGGTCTAACTCCCCCTCGTACTCATACTCTTGGAGATAGGTCATGTTTTTGTTTAGCCACTCGCCATAAGGGACACCTGTTTTGATATACTCATTAATATCGGAGTTTTTTAGAACTTCACCAGTTTTGAGGTCAAGCCCCATCATCTCACCAGAGTTTAGTTTTCCTCTCTCTAAAATATCACTATCGGGTGTATCAATTACCCCATACTCTGAAGATATAAGTAGTCGTTTATCTTTTGTAATAATATACTTAGATGGTCTAAGCCCATTTCTATCAATTATACATCCTATAAATCTACCATTGGTCATACTAACAGCTGCTGGTCCATCCCACGGCTCAAAACAGGCACTTGTGAACTCATAAAACGCTCTAAGTTTGCTATCCATATGAGGTGCATTATGCCAAGGTGCAGGAAGTAAAGCTCTAGCAGATTTGAAAAAATCCATCCCATTAGCGTGTAAAAATTCCAAAAAGTTATCCAAACTAGCAGAATCACTCATATCCTCTTGGATAATAGCCGATATTCGTTTTAGTTCATCATCCGAAAATATAGCAGATTTCATAGAAGGGGTTTTGATTGCTACATTAAATCTATTGGCTGTGACTGAGTTTATCTCTCCATTGTGTGCAATAGTTCTAAATGGTTGAGCCAATCGCCACTCTGGTAGGGTATTGGTAGAGAATCGTTGATGAAAGAGTGCAAATGAGATTTGAAAATCCTCATCTTGCAAATCTATATAGAACTGTTTGATATGTGTTGGCATCACTAGTCCTTTGTAGGAGATAGTAGAGCTAGAGAATGTAGTGATATAGAACTCACTACCCTCTTTTTTTAGCTCATGCTCTATCTCTTTGCGAGTTAGGTATAACATAGCATCAAATCGTTTATATGACATAATAGTATTAGGAGCTACAAAAATCTGTGTGATATTTGGTAGTTTGTTGAGTGCATACTTACCCAATGCGTCTGTATCAACAGGAACCTCTCTTCTCATAATAATCTTGAGGTCATTTTCATCACAATACTTCTCAAAAACTTTGAACTCACTCTCTTCGTGGTTAAATATCATAGCAATAGCATACTGCTTTGGTAGTGTAACTCCCTGTTTTTTTGCCACTTTTTCCATAAATGACTTTGGCATAGATAGAAGTAGCCCTGAGCCATCACCACTCTTGCCGTCAGCAGCTACTGCTCCTCTGTGCATCATTCTCTCTAGTGATTTGATAGCATCTTCTAAATTTCTGTGTGAGGGCTTGTTATCTATTGAAGCTAATAGACCAAAACCACAATTGTCTTTGAACGAAGTAAAAAGATTTTCCATAAACTGACCTTTATTAAAAATATGATATGGTTTAATTATTACAAATAATTATCCCTTAAATAAGGCTGATATTATCGAAAGAGCTTTAAACTAATGCGTGGATTTATTCTTAATATAAGAAAAGCAAAAAATGAAGATATTATTGTTACAGTTCTTAGCAACTCTAGTGTAGAGAAGTATTATAGATTCTTTGGTTCTAGGCACTCTATACTTCAGGTTGGAAATCTTATAGATTTTGAGGTACAGAAGTCCAAGAGCTCTTTTATGCCTCAACTTAGAAAGGTATCACACCTTAGTTTTTCTTGGATTTTTCTATCTAATCATCTAATGATTTGGCAAAATTTTATCAAACTTTTTGAACCACACCTCAAAGAGAGAACTGCTATAGATAGTTTCTATTTTGACTTACTTCTAAAAATTGCAAAAAAATGGCACAAACAGAGTCCAAAACGGTTAGCTGTCGAGGCGTATATAGAGCTTTTGAGTTATGAGGGGAGACTATATGAGAATAGATTTTGTTATATATGCGAAGAGGTACTTGATGATACTTTAGGTCTGATGAGGGCTTATATTCCTGCTCATCCATCTTGTATATATGCTAAAGCGTTGGATAAAAATAGGATATTTGAACTATTTAATAGCAAATCCACAATCTATCTCGATGATATTTATGTGGATGAGTTATATAGGGTTTTGCTTAGGGGCTTGTAGTAGATTTTGTCTCTAAAATCTCTATTGAGTCTCATTTATATCTGTTGGCATATTCTTGTTATCCTTAATCTTTTTCTCTACAACTTCTATTTCAGATTTGATATTAGGCTCTACTGTATCACTCTGTTGAGTAATATTTTTTGATAAAATAGCACTATATTTCTCTTGGAGTTCTTCTAGTTCTATGGCTTTTGTAGAGTTCTCTTTGCAACTCTCTTTAAGTTTTGTATATTTCTCTTTTAGCTCATCTATTTTACTCTCTGAAGTTGTCATCACTTGAGTATCTATGCCGTGCATCTGTTTGAGTAGTATTCCTTTTGTTGTCTGATTTACAGTTAGTATCAAATATCCAATTAGTATAATTGCAAAAGATAACCTAGTCATTGCACTAGAGAGAGTCATAAATAGTAGCTTTAGTAGTATTAGAATTAATGCTCCATAAGCTAGATATGTACCAAACTCTTTATATTCAGCTAAGCCACTTTTTCCTGAATCTGAAACTATCATGATTAACTCTTTCTCATTTACACCTACAGTGAGATATGCAAGAATCATAAGAGATGCAACCAACACTATAACTAATAATGAAAAGAGAGATAAGGCTCTTCTTTTGAAAAAGATATTGATTATCTCTAATAGAATAGCTATAACCAAGAAAGCAGTTGCAAAATGCACTATTGGAAAATGCAATAGTGTAGGAATATCAACTGCAGGGATAAACTCTTGAACCGACATAAATTTCCTTTTATTTAAATTTTTAGTTAACTATTATAACAAAAGAAAATAATTTGATTCTTGAAATAGTCAAGTTCTTTAAGAAAAATTAAATATTTATACCTTTTTAGTCAAAATCTTATATGTTATAAAAGAGAAAAATAGAGTTATAAATATAGAAAAATAGATAGGTATAGATTTGGTAATTACAAATACCACTATCAAAATAGATAATAGGGTTGGAACCTCATTGTAGGCTCTAAAAAACTGTCCACTTTTTCTACAAGCATCTCTATAGAGTATCTTTCTAAAATACTCCATAGAGTAGGAGTAGCCAATTAGTAGAGACAAGACAAATAGCTTAGCTATCATCCAACTATTTTCTAGTAGAGAGGGATTGAGATATATAAGCACTGCACCAGAGATGATAGTTGACCACATTGCAGGTAGACCTATCACTCCATATATCTTATCCTCTTGTATCTTTACTACATCCGTGAAATCTTTTTTATCTCTATGCTCTTGATGATATACAAAAAGCCTCGGCATATAAAACAGCACAGCCATCCATGACAACACAGCTAAAATATGAAAAGATAGTATCTCAAAATAGTAGTTCATATTTTACTCCTATAAATAATATGTGGCATACTATCAATTATCTGATAAATTTATACTAAAATCTATAACCTCATAGATACCTTTGTATATTTTGGTCTCATATACTTCTATATCATAGTTTTTTCCTATTTTGATGCTTCTATCTACTCCATATACAAAGATTCTCTCTTTTGAGTCGGTGATTGTAACCCCTCTACCTCTTTTAGATACTACTTTGACATCTTTTAGAGTACAGGGTAGACTCTCTATGTTATATAAATCTTCTACTCTACACTCTCCTCTATTTGGCTCTCTTTTTTTTAATATATATGGTCTTGTTGAAAATGAGGCATATATAGGAAGATGGTCAGAGTAACCAATGCCTAGATGTCTACCTTTTTTATATCTCCAACGATTTGTATATCCTTTTTTGGTAAACATATAGGACTTTTTAAATACTCCAAATGAGTCATTGATATAGTCAATATCTTTGCCATCAAATAGAGTAGGGGGGATTAGTATGGCATCCAATCCCTGTTTGTCTCCATAAAAGTCATAACTCCATCTTTTATATGGTTGTAACTCTAACCATAGATTGTAGTGTTTGAATCTACTCTCTCTCATACTCTCTTCTCTCAAAAGCATAGAGTTTAAAATTGTATTTATTCCTGTTTTCCCAACTCTCTTATACTCATTATAGTTAGAGTTAAAATCACCCAATAGAATATATTGGCTATTTGAGGGTAGAGATAGGAGTCTCTTTTTTAGTGCCAATGCAGAGATAATTCGTTTACTCTCTGGAGAGCGTTTTGAGTTCCAGTGATTTACGAATATATAGAGTGGTTTGTTATCTATTATCGTAACTTCCAATATATCTCTCGCACCCAAAGTTTTTGTAACTACAATATCTTTGTGAGTTTTGATAGAGATTTTAGAGAGAAGTGCGACTTGTATTGCAGAGTTTTTTGTGTGAGATATAGCAGAGTAGTTGTATCTACATCCATAATATTTGAGCGATTTTTGAAGAAGTTTGAGGGCGTTTTGATTCTCTATCTCTTGAAGGGCGATAATATCTGCATCCAACTCACATATAACTTCTGAGATATTTTGTAGTTTTTTATCCAAAATTGATTTGGTCCAGTTATCCCTATTTGGAAGGTATCTATCATACTCCGTACCATCATAGTGCATATCAAAAAGATTCTCTACATTATATGAAGCTATTTTCAGCTCCATGGCATATATATAGTAAAAAGGAAAAAAAAGAGATAAAACAACTATGAACCCTCTCATTTTTCACTATTTACTATTTACTATCGAAACATCTTCCCTAACATATTCATAGCACCATCAACTCCACCAACACTAGAGAGCATATCATCTATAATAGAACCCTCTCCTGAGGTAGCTTTGTCAATGACATTTGGTAGTGCGTCTGCCAAAGCACCTTTTGCTGAATCTTCAGAGATACCTAAATTTGATGCAAACTCTGAAATCTTATCAGAACCTAGGAGGTCACTAATTGAGTCCAAAGAGATAGCCTCATTTTCCCCATTTCCTAACCATGAACCTACTATAGAACCTAATCCATTTTCAGATAGTCCTGATACTATTTGGCTAAGGTCTAATCCACCATCTTCTCCACCACCAAGTAGATTTCCTAGTGCCTTAGATATAGCATCGGTATCAAGCCCTGTTGTAGCATCATCACTGTTTCCTTGTATTAGACTAGCACCCATATTTAATAAATCTGTCATATCCATTTTTTATCCTTATTTTTAATTTAAGCAAGTATATCTTAAAAACAATTAATTATGCAACTTCTCTATCTCCATTTGAGTAGTTATTGTTACTACTATGATAAAAGCGATTTTTCATAAGAGCAAATAGTTTTTCTATTAAGCTTTTTGGTTTAACAACTTCATTCATCAGCTCGGTATAGGTTGTATGTCTCTCATTTAGATACCCTTTTAGATATATTAAGGATGCTGACATTCCATGTTTTCTTTCTATTCGTAGAAGTTGTTCATATAGCTCCTCTACAGCCTCTATAGCTTTTGGTGTAGCAGCTCTTCTAAATGCAATATAACTCTCAATTCGTCCCATATCATCTCTATGAATCTCAAAATCTGTAGTAACCCAGTAGTATTTTCCCGATTTTGCTAGGTTTTTTACAACAGCTGTGATGTTATCACCATTTTGAATAGATTTCCACATTAAAAAAAAGATAGCTCTAGGCATATCAGGATGTCTTAATATATTATGTGGTGCACCCATAACCTCATTTGCCTCATAACCTGTTACTTGACAAAAGTAGTCATTTACATACATAATTCTTCCACTTGTGTCAGTTTTGGAAACTATTATCTTCTTACTGCTTATATTTATCTCTTCATCTCTTGGTAATGGTCTATAAAATCTCATATTTTTCTCCTCTTTCTTATATTAAATAAGTATAGCAATAGATTTGGTAATAAGAGTGAAAAAAATATATTTCTTAAATGATTATTTCTTAAGTCGTATTATTATATAATATCTTAAAAGATACAGGATACCACATGAATCTACAAAAAGTAATATCAGGATTTTTCTTTATACTTGCGATGACGCTAAATTTCGGATTTTTTTATGGAGACCCTCAAAATGTTCCTATGCATTCGGTTTATGAGTTATACGCTGCATTGGTTGTTAGTCTAATATCTACTGTTTTGAAAATTGGAGATAAGACACAGATAGGTTCTGTTTTACTCGCTACTTCACTTGTTGCAGATAGTCAATTTATAACAGCTGTGATTATATGGACTGTTACAGAGACTATGACTCCTAATATGATGGCAATTATTGTCTCTTTATCTGGTGGTGCATTATTGGCAAACATAACTTCTGTAATCCTCTATATAGGTGAAACACTGAAATCCAAAAGGTAGAGTATGAAAAACAATGCTTTTTGGATAATTTTACAGAGACTTAGAACACCTCTGCTTGTAATTATCTTTACCTACTCTATCTCTATTTTAGGAATGGTGCTTATTCCTGGGGCTACCGATACAGGGGAAGTTTACCATCTCTCTTTTTTTGATGCTTTCTATTTTATCTCTTATACAGCTTCAACTATCGGTTTTGGGGAGACCCCTTATGATTTTACCTATGACCAGAGACTTTGGGTACTTGTCTGTATCTATCTGACTGTTGTTGGTTGGTTTTATGCGATTGGTACTTTGGTAACGGTTCTATCTGACAAGACTTTGAAATATGAGCTTATGAGAGGAAAATTTCGAAAACAGGTCAAGGCACTCAAATCCAATTTTGTTATAGTATTAGGATATAATTATATAAACTCACAAGTGATTAAAAAACTCTTGGAGAGTGATATGGATGTAGTCTTGATTGATAGTAGCGAAGAGAAGATAAATATGTTTCTGCTTGAAGATTTTGCTCAATCTATACCTATAATGATAGCAGACGCACTATTGAGTGAGACACTGAAAGATGCAGGGATAGAGAAAGAGAATTGTTTAGCTGTTGTTTCTCATTTTTTCAAAGAGGATAAAAATTTACGAATAGCTGTTTTTACAAAATTTTTGAATCCAAATGTAAAAGTAGTTACAAAAGCAACTAATCGAGATATTTTAACCTCTTTGGTTGATACTGATATTGCAAAAGTAGAGAACCCATTTGAGATTTTTGCAAAACGGTTGGATATTGCACTGACTGCTCCACATATTATGATACTAGAGAATTGGATATATAAAAATCATGATTTGACTCATGAGGCTACTTTTTTACCACAGGGTCGATATATTATATGTGGATATGGTCGAATGGGTAAGGCTATCAAGGAGAAGTTGGATGTTCATAGTATAGATTATGTGATTATCGATGAAAATATACTTCCAACCAAGGAGATGATAGAGAATGATACTTTTATCTATAGTAATGCAGATGATAGTAATGTTCTTCTTGAGGCAGGTATAGAGGATGCTTCTGTTTTGATAGTAGGTACAGAGAATGATATTGACAATATCTCTATCATAATAACAGCTCAAAAACTAAATTCCAATCTATATATAATAGCTAGAGAAAATACTATGAAAGAGGTGAGTGTTTTTGAAGCTGCTGATATAGATTGGCTCTTTATGATAGAAAAAATTCTTATAAACAAGACCTCTTTACAATTAGCAACTCCTCTTAAACATGCTTTTTTAAAGTTGATTATTCACAAAGATGAGGAGTGGGGGACTTCTTTGGTTAATTTAATGAAGAGTCAACTCGGAGCTAATCCTGAATTGATGAATTTGACTATTCAAGAGGATAGAGCTTATGCACTATATAATGAGATAAAATCGGGTAAAAGTATAAATATAAATATCTTGCTTAAATCATTAAAAGATTGGAAGAGTTATCATAATGCAATACCTCTGTTGCTTAAAAGAGGAGAGGAGGAGATACTTCTACCACATGATGAGATTATGGAGTTAGGTGACCAGATACTTTTTGCTTGTGACAGGGAGAGTAGAGATGAGATAGAGTATATCGCTTCAAATATTTATGATTTACACTATATTCGTACAGGAGAAGAGAAGAAAAATTGGGTTTTGAGTAAAATCTTTAAGCAATAAGTAATTAAAAACCATGTAATATTCCGAAATTTTTTTAAACATAAAAAAATATTAGGAATATCATGAATAAAACTCTCTTAATCTTAACACTATCTCTATTTTTTAGCTCAAATTTATTATCAAAAGAGAGCTATTTTAACCCTTATGAATCTGAATCTAAAAAGGTTGTAAAAAAGAGAAAGGTCAAAACTAAAAAAGTTAAAAAAAGTACCAAAGTTGTAAAATCAAAGAGGAGAGTAAAAAAAGTAGTCAAGAGAAAATCTGCTAAAGTAAATAGACTTCATAAAAAGCTTGATGATATTTATAAAAAAGTACTAAAAAAGACAAACATTAATAGAAGAGCTTTGAAAAAAGCTTTTGCCTATTATAAAAAAAATAGATACAAAAAAAATCTCTCTTCAAAATATATAGCAATAGCAGACTATACAAAAACAGCTAGAAGCAAACGACTATATATCATAAACCTAAAAAATGGAGTTGTCTATAGACACAAAGTTGCACATGGCAAACGCTCTGGTGCAGTAGGAGGCAAAGTTAGACGCTCTAGTAATAGACGACACACCAATATGACTCCATATGGCTTTTTTAAAGTTGGCTCAAAAGTAGGACGAACCAAAAAAAAGGGTTATAGATACCTATCTGTAAAAGGACTCCAAAGAAGTAATAGAAAAGTAGGCTACCCATCAAGAATGGGTGGGAGAGATGTTGTAGTGCATCCTGCAAAATATGTCAACTATGGAGGACGAAGCCATGGCTGTTTTGCTATATGTCCTAGTGATAGATATAGAGTATTTTCCAAGTTAAAAAAGGCACTTTTGTATAGTTATACGGGGAGATAATTTTAGTGAATAATATATTTTTTTAGTAATTTCGTTATAATTTCGGAAAAATTTAGGATGATATATTATGCAATTTATAGAGACTCGTGGTAATGATGGAGCAAGAAAAGAGAAGGTAGATTTTTCAGAGGCGATTTTAAATCCAAGTAGTAGTTTTGGAGGGATTTATGTACCTGAAAAGCTCCCCTCATTTGGTATCGGTTTTTTAGAGAAGCATCTAAATAGCAACTACAAAGAGTTAGCTCTTGGAGTTTTGCATAGTTTTGAGATTGATATAGATGACAAAACCCTAAACGAGGCTCTAGCTCGTTATGATGAGTTTGATGACCCTCAAAATCCTGTTCCATTAGTTCAGATAGAAGATGATTGTTTTGTAATGGAACTCTATCATGGCCCAACTCGTGCATTCAAAGATATGGCTCTGCAACCATTTGGTTATATACTCTCAAAAGAGGCTCAAAAGAGAGGAGAAAACTATCTAATAATGGCCGCAACTTCAGGAGATACAGGTCCTGCTACACTAGAGACATTTAAAAACCAAGATAACATCAGAGTAGCTTGTCTATATCCTCATGGTGGTACAAGTGATGTCCAAAGACTACAGATGGTAACAGAGGAGGCAGAGAATCTAAAAGTAATGGGAGTTCATGGGAACTTTGATGATACTCAAAACAGCCTAAAAGAGCTACTAGCTTCAGAAGAGTTCAAAGCTGAATTAGAGGAGCGAAATATTAAACTCTCAGCTGCTAACTCCGTAAATTTTGGAAGAATCATTTTTCAGATTATCTACCATATCCACGCCTATTTAGAGTTGGTCAGAAGAGATGAGGTCAAAATGGGTGAAAAAATCTATCTCAATGTCCCATCAGGCAATTTTGGTAATGTTCTCGGTGGTTACTATGCCAAAAAAGCAGGACTACCTGTAGAGAAGCTATTAGTAGCCTCTAATATCAACAATATATTGACCGATTTAATAGACAAAGGCATCTATGATATGGCATCAAGAGAGCTTATCAAAACCGAATCCCCTGCTATGGATATTCTAAAAAGCTCAAATGTAGAGAGAGTTCTCTTTGATAAGTTCGGAGGAGAGAGAACCAAAGAGCTAATGGATTCGCTAAATGAGACAGGCAAATATACCCTAACTACAGATGAGTTAACCTCTATCCAAGAGGATTTCGTAGCTACCTATGCCACAGATGAGGAGTGCGAAGCCTATATAGCCAAATATGCAAAAGAGGGCTATCTATTTGACCCACACACAGCTACTTGTATCAAAGCATACGAAAAATGTACCCCAAAAGCACTAAAAACAGTAGTCTACTCTACAGCTGAATGGACTAAATTTTCAACTACAGTTGCCAAAGCCTTGGGTGCTAAAGATATAGATAATGATACGGATGCACTAATATGGATGAAAAAAAATAGCTCTCAAAAAGTTCCAAAGATGATAGATGGGTTGTTTTCTAAAGAGATAAAACATGGGGTTGTTGTAGAAGCTAAAGATATAAAAGATGAGATGCTTGGATTCTTATAAAAAGATAATTTTGTTTCTCGTTTGTATTATGCAAACGAGAAAAGTGCTATTTTAAACCATATTTAGCTCATAGACTCATAAAGCCATTTTCCATCAACCCTTAAAAATCGGCTCTTCTCCACCATATCCCCACTAGAGAGTTTAGCCCTAAATGT
>CAZSHP010000033.1:0-18375 GCA_964606545.1 uncultured Sulfurovum sp.
ATTGCTCCAAGGTCTATCAAGATAATAAGAAGGGTCAACATAACATAGAGAGACTTGTGTAAGTTCTCTTTGAATAGGTCGATTGTTAGAATAATCAAACCACCAGCGACTGCTATAAGCATCGGCGATAGTGTAGCGAGGTTTAGTGCCTCTAAGCTAATATTTACTGGCTCTAACATTATTTTTCCTCCTTCGCTGTTTCTTCTTTTTCAGGCTTCATAGCGAGAATCATCTCTTTAGCCTCTTGGGTTCGAGCTTTGTACTCCATCTCAACTAGTAGTTTATTAACAGAGTTATCAATTGGTCCAAGTACTGGTTTTGGATAAATACCCAACCATACTACAATAGCTACTAGAGGAAGAAGTGCTGTAAGCTCTCGTCTATCTAGGTCTTTTAAATTTCTGTTTTTCTCATTAGTCAATGGCCCAAAGAACGAGCGTTTAAAGAGTGTCAACATATAGACAGCTCCAATAATAATTGTAAGCCCTGCAAGAACAGTTCCAATTGGCGATACTTGATAGAAACCAAGTAGTACAAGGAACTCACCAACAAATCCAATTGTAAGTGGTAATCCTACTGATGCCATTAACATTACACCAAATACGGTAGCGTAAACTGGCATAACAGAGGCCAACCCACCAAACTCTGACATATATTTAGTACCTGTTCTCTCATAGATAACACCTACAAGCATAAACAACGCCCCTGATACAATTCCGTGAGAGAGCATAAGGAAGATTGAACCACCAAGCCCCTCTGGATTCATCGCAAATACACCTAGCATAATTACACCCATGTGAGATACTGATGAGTAGGCGATAACCTGTTTCATATCTTTTTGGGCAAATGCTACCATAGCTGTATAGATAACCATAATTAGTGAAAGCGTCATAATAAACGGTATCATACTAACAGAGGCATCAGGAAATAGTGGAAGTGAGAATCTCACAAATCCATAAGTACCCATCTTTAGAAGAACAGCAGCAAGGATAACTGAACCTATTGTTGGTGCTTGACCGTGTGCGTGTGGTAACCATGTATGAAATGGGAACATTGGCACTTTGATAGCAAAACCAGCAAATAGAGACAAAAATAACCAAAACTGTAAATCAGTTGATAAATCTAATTGATACCAATCCATTAGATTAAATGTCCAAACTCCTGCCTCTAGGTGATAGAGATATGCTATAGAGAGGAGACCCACTAACATTACAAGAGAACCTGCAAATGTATAGAGGAAAAACTTAATCGCCGCATAGACTCTAGTAGGCCCACCCCATGCACCGATAATATATAACATCGGAACAAGAGATAACTCCCAAAAGAGATAGAAGATAATAGCATCTAGTGATAGAAATACACCAACCATTGTCATCTCTAAGAAAAGAAGAGAGACAATCATATTTTTCATATTGTCAATCTTACTCTCATCTAACAGAATAATTCCAAGTAGTGTAATTAGAGCAGCCATAATTACAATAAAGAGTGATATACCATCAACACCCAAGTTGTATGAGATACCAAACTGCGAAATAATCGGTGCAAACTCGGTAAACTGCATTCCTGCGTTGCCGTTGTCAAAACTCATCCATAACCACATGGAGAGAAGAAGCTCTACCGTAGCAACAGCAATACCATACGCCTTAGCAGAGTGCTTGTCAACAACAAACCCCAATATCCCAGCTAACAGTGGGAAAAATATCAATATACTTAATATATGATCCATAATCTCTCCTTAACCTATAACAGCTGAAACTGCTGCTGCTACTATTAATATCAATGCACCTGCACCCATCCAATTGAGGTATGTAGAGAGGTTACCTGTCTGCATCTCTCTCGATTTATCACCTGTTTTATAGATTGTTTTAGCAATCGCATCGACAGTTCCATCAACTATCTTTTTGTCCCACTCCCAAAATTTTTGAGAAACCATCATATATGGTTGCACGATAAATTTATCATAAGTATGAGGAACATAGTATTGATTCTCTACCAATTTATATAGGAATGAGTTCTCAACCTCTTCATCTCTCTTCCACGCTTTAGCCCCTTTTCCTGCATATTTTTTATATGCAATAAAGATACCTACAAGAGCAAAGAGAATCACCAAACCACCTAAAAATGGTGCTAAGTGGTGAGTATGTTCACTCATATGATACTCAGGAAGATTCTTTGTAATGAAGTGTTCATAAAGCTCCATAAACCAACCAAATGAGATAGCAAGAATAGCCAATGGAGCCATCGCTACTAATACATATTTATACATATCATGAGGGTGAAACCCTAGAGGTTTGTATCTCTCTTCACCATGGAATGTAAAGAATACTTGTCTAAAGCTATAAAATGCTGTCATACCTGCTGTAATTACCAACATAATCCAAATCAGATAAGTTCCTTCGTTGAACGCTGTCTCAATAATCGCATCTTTTGAGTAGAAACCTGCGAAGAATGGAAGACCTGCTAGAGCGATAGATGCAATACCCATATAGATATATGACCCCATCATAACCTTTTTCATTCCACCCATCTTGAAGATGTCAAGCTCATCATCCATTGCGTGCATAACATTACCTGCACCCAAGAATAAAAGAGCTTTGAAAAATGCGTGAGCAGCGAGGTGGAAAAGTGCAATCCAATAGGCTCCAAGTCCAGCAGCTGCAAACATATATCCAAGTTGTGATAGCGTAGATAGAGCTACAATTCTCTTTATATCTCTAGCATTAAGTGCCATAGTTGCAGCATAAAATGCTACAAATGTACCTAAGCTTGCGATAAACATAGAGACACCTGATACTGCATCCATACTATATAGAGGGCTTATTCTAATTACCAAGAAAACCCCTGCTGTTACCATAGTAGCTGCGTGAATTAGAGCAGAAACTGGAGTAGGTCCCTCCATCGCATCTGTAAGCCATGTATGAAGTGGGAATTGAGCCGATTTACCCATTGCACCGATAAATAGTGCAATTGCAATAGCTACCAATAGACCCTCTGCTAGATGTGGAAGAGCATCAAATACAACATTGTATTGAAGTGAACCAACATTCCAGTAAATCAAAAAGATACCAACAAGCATACCAAGGTCAGCAATACGGTTCATAATAAACGCCTCGTTTGCTGCCCATGATGGTGAGATTGATGGGTTCTCTTCAAAAGGCTTATCCTCTTTGTGATACCAAAAACCGATAAGTAACCATGAACAGACACCAACGCCTTCCCAACCGATAAATAGACCTGCAAAGTTATCAGACATTACAAGTATCATCATTGAAAATACAAATGCTGATAGATATGCAAAGAATCTATTGAAACTCTTGTCATGGTCCATATATCCGTTTGAGTAGATATGAACGATTGTTGAGACTAGTGAGACAACAAGCATCATAGTGACACTCACCTCATCAACAAGGAAACCAAATGGAATATTTAACCCTCCCATATTTATCCAATCCATCATAGTAACCTGTATAGCCCCAAACTCTGCAACATGCAGAGCAAGAGCGATAGAGGCTAAAAATGATACACCAATTAGTGCAGGATTAACTACACCAACCAAAAGACTCTTTGGACTTCTTGCAAAAAAGAGTCCAGCAAATAGTGAACCAACAAGAGGAGCAAAAAGTGCTATATATACTAAACTTTCCATCTATTATCCTTTCATATTTGCTATAACATCAAGGTCAAGCGAACCATACTTCTTATAGAGTACAATTAGAAGCCCTAAACCAACAGCAACCTCAGATGCTGCAACTGCGATGATAAAAAAGGCAAACATTTGACCTGATAAATCACCATAGTAATTACCAATCGCTGCAAAAGCGATATTAACTGCATTTAACATAATCTCTGTAGCAAAGAAGAGCATAAGAAGGTTTTTTCTCCTTAGCACTCCTACAAATCCTATACTAAACAGTAGACCTGACAGTATAAGGTAGTGACTAACTCCTATCATTTTTCTGCTCCTTCTTTTTCAGCTATATCTTCTGCTTTATGAATCATCTCAGACTCTGACTCAAATCTATGATGTAACACCTCATCAACTGCATCATCATTTGTTGTAAGTGAGTGGTCCATCTTTTTACCTGCTAGAATAATACCTGCTATCATTGCCACAAGTAACATAACAGCTGCTATCTCAAATGGTACAAGATATTTTGTAAATAGAACCATACCAACAGCTTGTGCATTTCCAACACCCTCAACCACTGGATAGAGTGCCTCTATATTCTCTCCTATAATTGGAGCAGAGAATATCATTACAAATACAAACGCCATCAAAACACCCAATACCATAACAATAGTCGGATGCTCATGCTTCTCTTTTATATCTTTGGTAGCATCAAAGAACATCATAGCAAAAGCATAGAGTGCCATAACAGCACCCACATATACTATCAACTGAACAACACCAAGAAAATCTGCTCCTAGTAGGAAGAAGAATCCTGAAATCATTACCATTCCCCCTGCTAATGCTGTCATCGCATAGAGGACATTTTTACTCAACGCCGTAATCCCAAACAACACCACTGTTGATATTGCAAAGATATAAAAGGCTATAAACTCATACATTTTCTCTCCTTTTTAATACGCAAGTGGCGTTTTTTTGATATTCTCATCAGCATTAGGAGTAACTGCACCAAAGCCTTGGAACTCTTGCTGTAGATTAAGATTATCAATTGGAGTCAACATATCCTCAAAGAGGCTAAAACTCGCTCTCTGTTCTGATGCTGTCTCAATTCTTTGCCCATGAACAATTGCCAACTCTGGACAGACCTCAGCACAGTATCCACAGAAGATACATCTACCGAAGTTAATCGTATACTCTGTAACCTCTTTTCTCCGATTTGCATCATATCCTGTATCCATTGTAATACAATTGGCCGGACATATCTTCTCACAGAGACCACAACCGATACATCTATAGTGACCAGATTCCAAAAGTCTTAACATCTCATGTATTGCTCTATATCTTGGAGATATAGGCAACTTCTCAAATGGATACTGTGTTGCGTGTGACTGACCACCCACAAGAGACTGTACCATAATACGCATCGTAACACCAAGACCAACAAAAAGCTCACCACTCAAAGTCCGTGAAACCACCTGCTTAAATTTACACCATCCAGTAGTTGGAGTGTGTGATAAGTCTAATTTTACATAGTTTTGTGTTCCGACATTTCTGTCTCTAAATTTCTCTAAACCCATAACTACTCCTCTCTTTATAGTATCATCATAACAATACCTGTTATGACAACATTCACCACAGCTAGTGGCATTAAGACTTTCCAACAAAGCCACATCAACTGGTCTGGTCTAATATGAGGCCAAGCAGCTCTTACCCATAACATCAAAAAGAATGAAAACCCAACCTTGAGTAGAATCATAATCCAACCTGGAATTATCCAAAAGTCATTATATCCACCAAGGAATATAACAGATGCCAAGATACCAATAGTAATCATATTGGCATACTCACCAATAAAAAATAGACCCCATCGAAGCCCACTATACTCTGTAACATACCCTGAAACAATCTCTGCCTCATGCTCTAATAGGTCGAAAGGTGTTCTATTTGTCTCTGCATACCCTGCGATAAAAAATAGAACAAATGCAACAGGTTGATAGACAACCATCCAATAACCATCACTCTGATAGCTATTGAAATCAACTAATGAGAGAGACCCAACCATCATAATAGGTGCTAGAATAGAGAGACCTGTTACAACCTCATAAGATAGAAACTGAACAGCTGTTCTTGATGCTCCGATAATACCCCATTTGTTTGCTTGAGACATACCTGCTAGTAGTGGAGCATAAAGCCCTGCTGCCATCATACCAAGTACGAAAAGTATACCAACATTAATATCCGATGCAATTGCAGGAACATAAACATCTATAAATGGTACTGTAAAATCAGGAAATACTGGTACAGCAGCCAAAGCTATAAAGGCAGTCGCTGCCATAATTACAGGAGCGATAGAGAATATAACTCTGTTAGCATGTTGAGGGATAATATCCTCTTTGGTAAAGAGTTTAATCCCATCTGCGGCTAACTGTAACAGTCCAAAAGGTCCAACATGTTGTGGTCCTAACCTCCGTTGCATATAGGCGAGTACTTTTCTTTCGATATAAGTACCAAACCCTGCAAGTGCTGCAATAATTGCCAAGATTATAACTGCTTTGATTATGACACCAGCAGCAGTCACTTCTGGTAACATTGTTGCTTCCATATTTATACCTCCCTTATTACTACTGATTTATATCTTGACTCACCAAAAAGTTCATAGATATTCTCAGCACTTTTAAAGTCAGGAACAGCAACTATATCGCCCTCCATCCTCTCATCAACTATAATATCTAGTGTCAAGTTTCGACTATCAAACTCAACAACTACTCTCTCACCTAGTGATTTTGCTTTAGATGCACTCACATACAATCCAAACTTTTCAAATATCTGGTGAGCTTTGTCAGAGAAATCATTGAACTGTCTTTGAGGATTACATCTATATACAATATCACCCTCTAAGCTTTTCTCTTCAAACTTATCTACAACTATCTCACTAGCCTCTAGCTTACTAGTCTCTAGTAAATATCCTCTATTCTCTGTTCCATCATTGCTATAACCATTTGGAAGAGAATCAAACTCTACAGCTTTGAAACCTTTGGCTATTGGTAGATGAGGTGTCCAATCTATTGTCTCTCTTGGTGCTGATATAATCTCTTTCATAATATCATTTAATTCATAACCCTTATACTCCAACGCAGCATTTGTAGGTGTTACTCGCTTGTGCATATTTGTTAGTGTTCCCTCTTGTTGATTCATAGCAGGGATGTCTAAATCACCATCACCTAGAGCAGATAACTTAAAGTCTCCCAACTCATTATAACCAATAGTATAACCATTTGCCTCATCATCAAGGTCACAGATTAGTGCAACACCTAGTGAGTTAGTTCGTGGTGGAATCATTGCTACTTTGACACTACTTGATGCTTCAAGCACAGCTATAAGTTTAGCAAGATTCTCTGCTTTTTCATGGAAATATAAATCCTCACCAACAATCAAAGAAAAATCTGTTTTTTTCTTCATCATCTTGGCAAACGATTTCTCAAATTTGTCACTATCACCACCAAGCATAGTTACAAAATCACTATCTAGTTGTTCTTTGACTGAATTTGGTAGTTTACTTTCATCTGCAAATAGTTTAATAATAAATAGAAGTACAGCCTCTTCATATCCAACTTTGTGAGTAAATGTCTCAACAGCTCTACCAAATGTTGGCACTAGATTATCTCCTACTGGGTGGAAATATATACCTGCACCTTTATTCATCTTCTGAACATTGTTAAATGCGTATCTTGCATTTGGATTATCATTTCGTAAACTCGCACCAACACTCATTACAAAGTTACTCGCCATAACCTCTTTGAAGTCAGTAGTATAGAGTGAATTTCCTGATGCCTCTTTATAAAAATGCAAGAATCGTTGGAATGCTCTAGCTTCACGATTAATAAGTTTTATACCCTTTTTCTCTTTTAAAGTTTGAAGCATTAGAGCCTCTTCATTTGTGATAGTTGAGTTAAAGTGAATTACCTCTGCTCTGTTAAATGCCTCTATAGCATTAGCAAATGCTTTTTCATCTTTGCCCTCTACTCTATTCTCATAATCATAACCAAATCTACCAGCCCCACATAGAGAGACATAGTTCCACTCATTTGATACACGATAAATCTTCTCCGTTCTATCAGAAATAGAGGTTGGTTTTGTCTCATAATAGATTTGACAACCACTACTACAGTGCGCACAAGTTGCAGGGATTCGTTTCAAATCCCAAGCGTTTGAGCTATAGACAAAATCTCTACTTACCAATGCTCCAACAGGACAAACAGCTTGACACTCACCACAATCACTACAATTAGTATAAGGTGTACCATTACTTGGAGCAATTATAGACTTTTGGAGTTTATTCCACATCGCATAAGCATCTTTTGGCATTGTGCCTCTTAGAGACTTATCAAGAGACGCACCACCTCTTTTTATTGTCTTAATCGCTGCATCACCAATCATATCTTTACAGACTGTTGTACATCTCTCACAGACAATACAGAGTCCTGCATCATAGTGAAGCACACTGCTCCAGTTGACAGCCTCTCTCTTGGTATCAGGGATACTATAAGATTGAGAATCTACACCAAGCTCTAGTGTGTAATTTTGTAATTCACACTCACCACTCTTATCACACACACCACACTGTAATGGATGGTTTACATCATAAACCTCCATAATAGCTCTACGTTCAGCAAGGATATTTGGAGTATCAACCTTAATCTCCATACCATCCTTTACCTTTGCATTACAAGCATAAACCTGTTTCCCATCTGCTTCAACAAGACAGATACGACATGCTAGTGTCGGCGAACATCTTGTTAGGTAACAGATAGCAGGGATAAAAACATCATTTGCCCTTGCGGCATTTAAGATATATTCACCCTCTTTGGCTTTGTACTCTTGACCATCAATTTTTATATTGACTTGATTCATTCTTCCATTCCTACCTTTTTAAATTCTAGCCTAGAAAATCTATAAGAGGATAACAGACCAGCACTTAATCCAATATCATATGTTGGGTTAAGTGCGATTGTTCCTTTCATAGATGTATCAATCTTAAACAGTCGAGAAAACTCTACACCATCAAGAACAAATTCCACCCTATCGCCATCTTTTAGCTTTGTTGCTGTTGCAAACTGTTGTGAGCCAACCAAACGCCCCTCTCTCTCTTTTGGCTGTCTCACAAAGTTCATCGGTGTATAGATAGTGTTGCTGTTACAGTTATAGATAACTGCCCCATCAAACTCCTCCATCTCTTCTGGCTCTTCAATCTGCTCATCAACTTCAATAGCTGTTGAGGTTAGCAGATAACCTCTAAACTCATTTCCAACAGCATCATAGTGGTTTGGTAAATCATCAAATTTTTCCGATTTAAACCCTCTGCTAGTTGGGAGTTGTTCTGTATAATCTATAGTATACTCTTCTACTATACCAAGGGTTGTAGCAATATCATTTAAGATATAACCACCATAAGATACTGCAACATTTGTAGGGACTACTCTTTTGTTTATATTAGTAGTTGTCCCCTCCTGTTGAGTAAATGATGGCATATCCAAACCATTACGCTCTTTCGCATCACCCAAAGCACTCAACACAAAATCTGCCTCAACATTGTATCCAATGGTTGGTGACTCTATAGTAGAATCAAGCTCACATATAAGTGAAACACCTAGAGTATTACCCTCAGGTGGAACAAAGACAACATTAAACTCTGCATACTTCTCAAGAAGAGCCAAAAGCTTTGCAATATTTGTAGCTCTTGGATGAGCATAGAGGTCACTACCCACTACAAGAGAGAATCCTCTCTTTTTAATTAGTGATTTTTGTAGAGCCTCTAACTCCTCCTCTCCAACATTTGATTCAGCTGATAGATTCCCAATATCTAGCTCATCTAAGATAGCTCGAATATTTTTTGGAAGTTCTATATCTCTAAGAAGAGTATCAACCAAAAGTGCTACTACACCCTCTTCGCTTCCCACCTCATACTTAATAAATTGAGTTACAATATTGGATAACTCCTCATCCTCTATCGGGTGCATATATGCAACTCTAGCTCTATGCCACTTACTTGCCATATTGATATGATATTTTACCTGTGAGCTATCATCATTGATTCTAGTTCCAAGCACAATAATCGCTTGTGATTGACTTATCTTTTTTAGGTCTCCACCATATAGGCTTTTGCCTGTAATAGAGCCATAAGCCAAAAGAAACTCTTGATAGGACTTAGCATATGGAGAGATTAACTTATAACCATATCTCTCTTTTAGCTTTTGAAGTATCATAGCCTCTTCATTGGAAATAGACGAGTTAAATAAAATACTCTTTGCAGATTTAAATGCCTCTACAGCTCTATCAAATGCTTTTTTATCTTTACTTACATCAATATTAGCATAATCAAAAGCGTGTCGCCCTGTATCACAAAGTGTTGCATGTTCATAATCATTAGTCACTCTATAGATTCTGTTATTTTTAACCTCATAGGTCATTTGACAACCACTACCACAGTGCATACATGTAGCAGGAATCTTCTGAAGTTCCCAAGCATTTATAGTATATTTAAAATCATTACTTACCAATGCTCCAACAGGACAGACAGCGGCCGCTTCACCCAAAGAGGCGTAGTTTTTATCCTTTTTGACATTAATAATTCGTGAAGCATATCCACCAAACGCAACTTGCAACGCCTCATCACCTGTAATCTCTGTAGAGACGCTAACACACTTCTCACACATAATACATAGTGATGGGTCATAGGAGACATATCCCCAATCCTCTATAGGTCTATTTATATCTCTTGTAGAAAAATTCTGCTCACTTAGACCAAACTCTATAGTTTTATTCTGTAAATCACACTCTCCACTCTTATCACATACACCACACTCTAATGGATGGTTTACATTATAAAGCTTCATAATGTTCTGTCGCTCTTTATATAGTTTGGCATTTTGAGTATGAATAATAGCCCCATTAGTTGCCTTCTCTTGACAAGAGAGAATCATACCATCTACACCCTCGACATTTACCACACACATTCTACAAGATGCAATAGGTTTAACTTTGGTTAGATAACACATAGTAGGGATATAAATCCCATTCTCTCTAGCAATCTCTAAAATAGTCTGACCAAATTTGGCATGGCAGGTTCTACCATCAATAGTTACTGTAATATTTTTACCCATTATGTAGCCACCATCGAGATATAGTAACATCGCATACATCGCTCTGCCTCTGCTCTCGCCTCTGCTCCAGTAAACCCAAGATTTACCTCTCTATTGTTGTTAACTCTTTCAGCAACACCTAATTTCTCACTCTCTTGACGTGGAATATTTGGCATCCAACCAGTAATTTTCTCTTTTTTATTATAGACTTTGAGCCGTGATAAATGGTCTTCCATAATCTCATCATCTGTTAGAGTACATTTTCCTCCATTATATAGATAACGACTTATTACAGAAGCTGCTCTTTTGGCTTGACCAACTGCATTTACAATGGTCATAGGTCCATACTCACAATCCCCTGCAGCGAAAACTCCCTCTTTTGAGGTCATGTAGTCTTTACCATTTGTCATAATAGAACTCCAAGAGGTCATTTTAATGTTCCACTCCTCTGGCAAAATTTGCAAATCCAAAGATTGAGAGACAGCAGGAATTAGATAATCCACATCCAAATAGAAATCACCATCTTCTCGTTTTATTAACTGTGCACGTCCACCATTGGGGTCTGGAACTAGGTCAAATGTGTTTACTTTGAGTCTAGTAATCTTCTCTCCATCATCATAAATCTCTTCTATTGATGAATAAAAAATAAACTCAACACCCTCTTCAACAGCCTCATGATACTCCTCATAGGTTGTATTTCTTATAATAGTCTTCTCATCTCGTCGATAGAGCATAATAACCTTTTTTGCTCCCTCACGAATGGAACAACGAACCACATCCATAGAGGTAAATCCACCACCGACACAGACTACTATTTTACCTTTTAGCTCATTAGATGCAGGGCTTCCTATTCCATACTTACTCCACAAGTTAACCTTATCAAGCATATCAATAGCACCCCAATAACCACCCATTTTTGGATTTTCATTTTTAGCTCTAACTTTTTTAGATAGTCTAGCCCCAAATCCAAGGAAAGTTACATCATATTCTGATTCTATCTCTTTGAGTTTTTCTGCTGTTACTCTACAATTATTAGTAATAGAGACTGCTTCCATATCTAATACTAAATCAATATCTTTGTTGTATTTATCAACAGGCATACGATACTCAGGAACACCTACTGCAACTTCACCACCATTAACAGGTAGCTCTTCATATATATCAACTTTGATACCCTCTAGTGCTAAATAATAAGCAACTGTAAGACCAGCTGGTCCTGCTCCAATAACTGCTACCTTTTTACCATCATTTCTCAATGGCTTAGGCTCAACAGGATGAAACCACTCTAACTTATGGTCAGTTTCATAATCAGCACCAACTCTTTTGAGTTCCATAATAGATATAGGTTCATCAAGATTTGCTCTTCTACAAGCATCCTCACAAGGGTGTGGACAAACTCTACCACAAGTGTGAGCTAGTGGCATAGTCTGGCGAGTTGCTACCAAAGAATCACTAAATGTCATATCTCGAACACCTTCAATATAAGCAGGAATATCAACATGAGCGGGACATAAATCCATACACGGTGCTGTTATCTTTGCTATATAAGAGATGTCTCCATTATAATGTTTTGATGGAGTTTGATTATTAATACAAAAATCAAACTGCTCTTTGTAATACTCCATCAAATCTAAAATAGGTTTGGGAACTGTCTTCCCAATTTCACACTTAGAAGTAGCCATCATTGTATTGGCTATCTCTTTTAAATGTGTTATATCGTCATGACTTCCCTCGCCCCTAGCTATTTTGTCGAGTAAATCATATAGGATTTTTCCTCCCCATTTACCTGGTGCACACCGTCCACAAGCTTCGGAATACTTTTGATATTGCGAAGCGTATTGGTTTGCTAACTCAACAGCATCTATATCTTCATCAAAGATAGCAACACCATCCCATCCAACAAATGCTTTTGAGTTTCTCTCTCCATGATAAAGCTCAGGTAATCTAAACCCCGACTTACTCCACTCATCAGGCGACTTATCTCTATTATCAATAAGCTCACCTTGCCAAGTAGAGAACAGTAGTTTTGACATTATTTAGCCTTCTCTTTAACAGATTCTACATCTGCTTTTGAAGTATCTTCTTCTACTTGTGGAAGTTTTTTCATAACGAGTGTCCAATCAACTTCGTTAAATTTAAGTGAGTTCATAAGCTCATGTCCCATATCCCTAACAAAATCAGCAGACTTTTGAATAGAAGAAAAATCTCCAACTTCAAAAAGAAAAATACCAACTTCATTATCTCTAAGTCCACTCTCTATAAGCTCACCCATTCTATCATAGAAGTTATCACCTAAATGTCTTAAATCATATCTTTGCATATCTTCATCCTCCTAACGGTCAACTTCACCAAATACAATATTGGTAGTACTAATCATGGTTACAACATCAGGAATATAAGCCCCTAATAACATCTTTTGTAAATATCCTGTATGATAGAAACTAGGTGCTCTAATTTTCAATCTATAAGCATACGGCTCACCCTCTGATTTGATATAGAAACCAAGCTCACCCTTTGGTGACTCTGTAGCTACATATACCTCACCTTTTGGTGGTCTCATCCCTTGAGTTACAAGTACAAAGTGTTGCATAAGAGCGTAGTTTTGTGTCATAATCTCCTCTTTTGGAGCAGAGATATATTGTGGAGCGTGAGCCATTAGTTGAGGAGGAGTGCCATCATACATAGGGATAAGCTGTCTCAAGATTCTAGTAGACTGCTTCATCTCCTCAATATAGATTCGATACCGTCCATATGAGTCATTTGTATCAGAGATAGGAATATCAAAGTCCAACTCAGAATACAACTCATAAGGCTCCTCTTTTCTAATATCATAAGGAATTCCACTACCTCTAAGCATTGGACCTGTACAACCCCAACTAAGAGCCTCTTCTGGTGGAACAACTCCTACATCTTCTAGTCTCATTTTCCAAATTCTATTCTCTGTCAAGAGAGCTTCGTAGGTAACCTCTATCTCTTTATCAACAGTATCACAGAACTTTTTCATATTTTCCATCCAATCAGATGGAATATCTAACGGAACACCACCAATTCTAACAGAAGAATGAGTTAATCTAGCCCCACAATAATCCTCCATTAAGTCCATAGCAAATTCTCTCTCTCTAAACGCATATAAAAATACTGACATAGCACCAATATCAAGTGCATGTGTAGCAATAAAGAATAAATGAGAGATAATTCTATTTAATTCTAATAGCATAGTTCTAATAACCTGTGCTCGTCTTGGTGCTTCAATCCCTAATAGCTTCTCAACAGCTAAAGCATAACCATAATTATTTGCAGTTGATGCGATATAATCAAGTCTATCTGTTGTTGGAAGAAACTCATTATAGGTCATATTCTCTGCCATCTTCTCTACACCACTGTGCAGATACCCAATATCAGGATAGGCTTTGACCACTTGTTCTCCATCAAGCTCAAGAACTAATCTCAACTGTCCGTGAGCTGAAGGGTGCTGTGGTCCAAAGTTGATAACCATTGTATTGTCTTCTCGTTCAAAATTGAGATTTTCAAAAAATGGTGATAGTTTGTTTGGTTTTTGCATACTCTACCTCCTACTTTCGTTTGTCTAACTGTTTTTGAGACTTGTTATAGTTCACAAGTAGCGTTTGGCTATACTCTATCTTGGTCTCAGGCTCACCTTGTGATATATCAGCATCAAATGGAACTTCATGACCAACTCGTGAGAATCTTTTTGTATCATATCTATCAATTCTTGAACAATCTCTATTTTCTGGTCCGATAGCTTCTCTAGCATCTTTTCCAAAAATTTTATCAACCTCATACCATGAAGCAAACTCATCACCAATAAGAGGATAAGTCTTAAGCAAAGGATGCCCTTCCCAATCATCAGGCATAATAATTCTTTTTAGGAATGGGTGATTATTGACATAGATTCCAAAGAGGTCAAACATCTCTCTCTCTGCAAAGTTAGCAGAGTTAAATAGTGGTTCAATTGACTCTATCGCCTCATTCTCTTTGATTCTACAGACTAATCTCATCCGTTTAGCACTTTTGAGATTTAACATCTGATAAAATATCTCAAACTCACCATCTTTTGCCAAATAATCAACAGCTGAAATCTCTGAACACATAGCATATCCACACTCATCTCTTAGTGTTTTAATAGCTTCAAAATTATCTTTTGCATCCACCTCTACAATCATCTGACCAATCTGAATAGATGCCTCTTTAATTTTAATTTTAGCCTTTAGTTTCTCTAATTGAGGTGCAAAAAACTCATCATCTTCTACCTTTTGTCGTGGAACTTGTGGAACCACATGGTATCTATCAGTATAATAAGATTGCTTCTGAACATTCCCTTTTGGTACATATTTTCTCATTATATTAACCTTAAGTTCTGTTTTTTGTTTTTATTCATATTGGCAGATTCTCTTCTAATTTTAGTCTGCAACATCATCAATGCGTACTGCAAAGTCTCAGGTCGTGGAGCACATCCAGGGAGATAAATATCCACAGGAATAATTCTGTCAACACCTTGAACTGTTGCATAGGTATTAAACATCCCACCTGTATTTGCACAACTTCCCATAGATATAACCCACTTAGGTTCTGTCATCTGGTCATAGAGTCGTCTAGCAAACTCCGAGTGCTTTTTAGATAGTGTACCTGCTAGAATCATAACATCTGATTGTCGTGGAGATGCTCTAAATATAGTACCAAATCTATCAAAGTCATACCTACTACCACCAGCTGCCATCATCTCAATCGCACAACATGCGAGTCCATAAGTTAGTGGCCATAATGAGTTACTTCGCCCCCAGTTAATAAGATGGTCAACGGTTGTCAAAGCTACTGGTAATCCAGCAGAACTAGCATAATTTACTTGATGCTGTGCCATTCAAGTGCTCCTTTTTTCCATGCGTATATAAATCCAATTGTCAAGAGTACAATAAAGAGAATCATCTCTGTAAACCCAAACCAACCAAGCAACTTAAAGTCAATTGCCCAAGGGAACATAAAGATAATCTCCACATCAAAGAGAATAAATAGAAGTGCTATCAGATAGAACTGTGTCGAGATTGTATTGGGTTGTTTGGTAACCTCAGGACCACATTCGTAAATAGTTAGCTTCAGTTTCTCCGTATCAAGCCTAGCCATTCTTCTACTTATGAATCGTTGCAGTACAAGAGTTGCGTTAAAGGCAACAACTGTAAGGACAAATAAGAAGAAGATACCTAAATAAGGGTGATGGTTAATCACATGAGTCATTAGAACTCCTTTGTCAAGATGTTATTCTTTGCTACAATTTTTCACAATTAAAAGTAGAGACAGAAGAATATTAGCCTAATATTAGCAGAAAAATTATTAAACGGATTGTGTAGTTATCGTGGTTTAGAGGGATAAAAAGGCTTTGTAACTAAGTGTTACAGTAGATACTCTATTGATAATACAAAACTATCAAAAGTATAAGAGAGGGATTAAGATTTAATCCTATCCCTTGGGTATAAAACGAACCTTTTCAAAATCTAAACTTAAATCAAAATAGAAAGATACAGGCTTAATCAAAAAAGCAAGTGAGACACTACTATGAATATTCTGATTTTTATTGATAAAATAGTTAGCTTTTGTCAACTCAATACTACTTAATTTTGTAGTGGTATTTTTTGAATATGACAAGCTTGTCAACAACAAAAAAATTAAAACCACTCTAATATATAGTTTCATCTTAGCTCCATTCATCTTATAAATTTTCAATATTTACTTAGAAATATGAATAGGCTAATTGTATCAAAATAGTGTTTTAACTTAACTTACTTTTTAGTTTAATTAATAAAGGTTATTTTAAGGTTTATCTCATTCCAAATGGATTTAGACCACCCATCATACCCATAGCTTGAGATTTTTTGTTATCCTCAACCATTTTAGAGACATCATTAATCGCAGAGATAAGCAGAATCTGCAGAGACTCTTTGTCCTCTAATATAGAGTCATCTATAGTAATATCTATAACCTCCCCTGTACCATTGGCTATCACTTCTACCATACCCCCTCCTGCTTTTGCAGTGAGTAGAACATTTTTCGACTGCTCCTCTATCTCTTTGGCTTTTGATTGAAGCTCTTCCATCATCTGCCCCATCTTTCCCATATCTAAACCCTCAAACATTAATCTAATCCTTTAAACTCTTGTGCTATGATATTATCATCATCTAATAAAACTATCTTTGGCTTGAACTCATCAGCCTCTCTCTCTGTCATTGTTACATATGCTATAGCGATAATTTTATCACCCACTGCTACTTTTCTAGCAGCTGCCCCATTGACACACATCTCTCTTTTTCCTGCCTCACCTGCAATTATATAGGTTGAAAACCTCTCTCCATTGTTGATATTGACAATATCTATCTTTTGACCTACACGCATATTCGCAGCATCCAAGAGATTTTGGTCAATTGTAATTGAACCTACATAGTTCAAGTTTGCTTCTGTCACTGTAGCTCTGTGAAGTTTACTATAGAGCATAGTAATGTTCATAAACTTATCTCCATTTTTCTTTTTTGCTAATTATATCAAAGTTTTATTTGTCTACCATAGTATATTATGATTAAAATATACTATTTTTTGAAAGAGCCAAAAGATAAATAATATTGTTTAAAATAATAAAAATAATAAATTTTACTTATTTAAAGAAAATGGTTATAATTATAAAAAATTATAAAGGTTATAACAATGACTAATAGACTACCATGGTGGATGGGAGGCATTTTGATGTCGGGACTTCTACTTCTAACATTTTCAATATATGGAGCAGATAGACCAATAGGTGCATCTACTTATGTTCCTTATGCAGCAGCACTCATTTTTGACTTAGACCCTGAAAAATACTCATATATAGAGCATATCAAAAACTCAGGCTCATGGGAGGGAGTAATGCTTCTAGGTGTTCTCTTTGGTGGATTTGTCACTTCTGTTTTTATTACAAAGAGTTTTCATTTTTCACTAATTCCAACAGCATGGAAGAGATATAAAAACGACTCTATTCTCTCTAGGCTATTGTGGAGTTTCTTTTCAGGATTTATTATGATAATTGGTGCTAGATTAGCAGGAGGCTGTACATCGGGTCATTTTATGTCGGGTATGAGCCAAATGGCTATGTCTGCTATAATATTTGGTGGTGTAGTAATGGTAACCCTCATAGTTACTGGTAAATATTTTTATAGAAGTGAAGGAGAAGAGTAGTGGAAAATATAATTCTCGCAACAAATGAGACCAACGCAACAGTGACAGATAAAGTCTTTACCATGGTAGAGAATGTAATCCATATGGAGCATGGTTCAGTAGCTTTAGTCTTTTTAATTGGTGTAATATTTGGAGGTATTATACAGTATACAAGAGTAGATAAGTTCGAGAAGATAGCAGGTTTCTCTATGCTAAAAGATACAATCATTCCTAAAATGCTATTTTTAACGATAGGACTAACTAGTATAGGACTCTACTTTATGATAGATGCAAATGTAGCTCACTACCATATCAAACCTATTATTTGGCAAGGTCTAATTATCGGTGGTATTCTATTTGGTATCTCTATGGCAATCTTGGGTAAATGTCCAGGTACAGGACCTGTATCTA
>CAZSHP010000034.1:0-18229 GCA_964606545.1 uncultured Sulfurovum sp.
AGTGTTGTTTGAGCTTAGAATCCCCTGCCTTTAGGCATGGGGAGTATGTCAAACTATCATTCTCACAGCTTCCTTCAGCAAATAACCTAGCTACTTCACCTTTTTTTATAGATAAATCTCCATTTATACTAATTTCATCTGCAAAAATCACTAAAATAAATACAAGTTGCAGTAGAACTGCACTTTTTAATAAATTTCCAAAATACATTATTCAATCCTATTTATATAATTTTGATAGATTTTAACTATCATGCTATTATACATCAATTATCTTTTAATTCATATTATTGAAAAATATTAAAAATAGTTTATTATTGTTAAATAAATTTAATCAAATGATACTATATAAATCTTTGTTGAAAAACTAAAATTAGATTATTTTTAAGCCAATAGGATGAGAGAGAATTATAACCTTTTTACTCATCCTTTGGATGGACATTATTGGATAAGGTAGACTAAAGAGCCTCCTCATCCTCTTCACCTGTTCTGATACGGATAGTTTTCTCTACTTCGGTTACAAAGATTTTACCATCACCAATTTTACCAGTGTGAGCTGCTGATTTGATTGCATTAATTGCAAGATTTAGATACTCATCATCACTTACGATGACTGTTATTTTTACTTTTGGTATGAACTCTACAACATACTCTGCTCCTCTATATAGTTCAGAGTGACCCTGTTGTCTTCCGTAACCTTTTACTTCGGAGATTGTCATTCCCTCGATTCCTGCTTCTACTAGAGCGTCTTTTACATCTTCTAGTTTAAATGGTTTTATTATTGCTTCTATTTTTTTCATTTTTTTCCTTTTATTTTTCGGTGCGTTGGCAAACGCACCCTACGAATTTTTTTAATTATATAGTCCGTTTGAACTCTGGGTAGGCTTCCATACCACACTCTGTAGCGTCAATTCCCTCTAGTTGTTCGTCATCATCTGCTCTAAGTCTAAAGAATTTGTTGATAATAAAAATAGTAATCCAAGATATAGGAAAGACGATAATTCCAACCACAATTATACCTTTTAGTTGTGTCATAATGCTTACATCTGAAACAAAAATACCAACAGCCAATGTTCCCCAAATACCATTTACTAAGTGAACGGATAATGCTCCCACAGGGTCATCCATTTTAAACTTATCAAATATAGGAACAGCCCAAACAACCAACGCTCCACCGATAGCACCAATCAATATCGGAGTATACATATCAAATCTATCAGGTCCAGCTGTTACTGCTACTAATCCACCCAATGCACCATTTAGCATCATTGTAATATCAAATTTTCTATAACGAAAATAGGTAAGTAACCAACCAGTGATTGCACCTGCAAGTCCTGCTGTATTTGTATTCATTATAGTGAGTGCTACTGCATCAGCATTCTCTTTTGATGAGATTGAACCTACTGAACCACCATTAAATCCAAACCAACCAATCCATAATAAAAATGCACCTAGTGTTACCAGAGGAATACTAGAAGCTGGTATAACTTTTATGCCACCATTCTTTTTGTATCTTCCTCTACGAGGTCCCATAATGAGAATAGCTGCTAATAAAGCCCAACCACCTGTTGAGTGAATTACAGTAGAACCTGCTAAATCAGCTAACCCTGAAATATCAAGGAGTGTATCACTCAAAAAGTTTGCTCCCCAAGTGATATTGACGATAGTAGGGTATATAAAAGCTCCAACAATAATAGTAAATAGAGCTAATGGCAAGATTCGAGACCTCTCACTTACCCCTCCACTCATAATATTTACAACTTTTCCTACAAATGCCATCTGAAATAGGAAAAAAGCATATTGACTCATACCATCTTGGTGAGTCCAAGAACCAAAAGCATACTCATAACCAATAAGTAGGAAACTCATAGATGCCAAAGCGTAAATCATAACATTTACAGTAAGTACTGCTGTAACATTTTTGGTTCTTACCAATCCTGCTTCAAGCATGGCAAAACCAGGTACCATAAATATAATAAGGGTCATTGCAAAGATTGCAAAGAAGGTGTCGATAATATACGACGGATTGTCAAGTGTCATTTGGTCTATCCTTTTGTTTTTTAATGGTGTAATTTTATCAAATTTGTTTTTATTATTAATAGTAATTATGATTAAAAATGAACAAATATATATAATAGAGAGAAAAAGTAACTTTAAATAATCTTAAATTAAGGAAAATTTTATATTCAAACAAAGATTTTTTCTGATATAAGTATCTCTCTAAAATTTCACTTTGGATTTAAATTCGGGATTTCAAGAAGATAAGCTAAAATAACAAGAAGAGATGGAAAGTTGAGGGGTTTGAAATTAATTTTGGGTAGATACTTATCTCTTTCTTTTGACTATCTCCAACCTCTGTGGTCGAATAGTAAGCTCACTAACCACAGAGGGAGTATTCAAAACAAACCAAACCGTATCAGCAATCTCTGAAGCTACTATATGAGTTTTCTCTTTTGGAGATGGTTCAAAACCCAAATTATCAAAAAAAGCTGTCTTGGTAATATCAGGATTGATAGTTGTCACCTTAACGCCATTTTTTCGTAGCTCCTCAAACAGTGAAAGAGAAAACGCCCTAAGTCCACTTTTGGTAGCTGTATAGAGTGCTGAAAATTTACTACTTCTAGTTGCTTCAATTGAGCTTATATTTATAATATGCCCTTGCTGTTTTTTTAGCTCTCTAAGTAGTAGATTAGTAAGCAAAATAGGAGCATGTAGATTAACGGTTATTAACTCCTCTATTTTTGAGGGTGCTATCTGCTCATGTGGCTCAAAAACTCCTACACCTGCTACATTGATAAGTATATCTATAGTCTCTGTTTTTAGTAGATTTTTTATCTCTTTAGTTAGAGTTTTAGTGTCTCTTAAGTCGCAGATAATTGAGGCTTTTTTTCTACTAACTCCTATGATTTTATAATTGTTTTTTGCTAGTTTTTTGGAGATGGCTTTGCCTATACCACTACTTACTCCTGTTATTAGAGCTGTTTTCATTATATAATATCCCCAATACTATCCTGAAATACAAACTTCCTATGATACTCCAAATACTCTTCTCTATCTTCGGGATAGATTCTCATAATATTTTTAGCATTAGGATTGATATTGAGTTTTTCCCATGTATAGCTACTAAGTTGTGTTCCACAAATCAAGCGACCGTTATCTAAAAAAGTTATATATCCTTGGTCAAAGAGTTTATCATAAGTAGGAGACAAAGAAAGCCCATTGAGATAATCAATGGCTTGGTCGGCTCTATCCTCATTTATACAGACTTGATAGGGTTTAATATGATTAATATGACTAGCAACCATCACTTTTCTCCAAAAATCTTGATTTAAAATAGTGTACTTCACTAATAGCCTTTATTGCTTTAAAATCATTCAAATTATCCACTTCAAGTATTTCTTCTATGGAAATATTTGGTATTTGTATAGAGTATGATTGTCTTAAATACTTTTTTATAGCTTCTATTTCTGTTCTTCCATAACTATTTCCTAAATGAGTAGATTTTTTATAAATAGCATATAATAAAAATTCTTCTTTTTTTTTCATCTTTTAAAAATCCTCTCATTATGATATTTTAAAAAATTTAGATTTGGTAAAAATTTTTTAGGTAAAGTTATCTGTTTCCCTTCCAAATCTAAAAAATATTTACTTTGCTGTTTTTTTAATTCAGATGAAATTATTAATCTATAATTTTCATCAAAAGATATAAGTCCTTTATCAAAAGCTTTATCATGTAAACTATTTAAACAAAGTCCATTGTGAGGATTTAATCTATTTTTTTTATCTTCTGACCATGGAATTATATGACTAGCAATTAACAATTGTGGTATATTTATTCCTGTTAAACAACAAGTTGAACTATAAGAAGATAAAACAGATTCTCTAAAAAAAGTTTGATTATTTCTTGTTTTAACTAATCGTAAAATATCTTTCCCCTCTTTTAACTTGATAGTTTCTTTTTTTATAACTCCAGCATTTATTTTAAATTTTTGTAAAAGATTTTCACTTTCTTCGATTAGAGTCTCCCAATTAGCAGTAAATTCATAAAAAATTTCTCTATCTAATTTACTACAATTTACAGCTCCCTTGATTCCTCTTTTTGTTAGTTCTGAATCTAAACTTGCAAAGTTTACAAGCTTCCATGCAATAGCAGAAGGAGTTCTTTCTAAAAGTTGAGATAAAAAAATTATAGATGGATGTCTGTAGTTTATTTTACTAAACTCTATTTTACAATATAAATTAAATGTAATAATTAACTCTTCCCTTGTCCATTTTCTCCTTATTTTTTTCATAATAAAGTTTTACCTTTATCATGATTTATAAGCCCTCTTCTTTTTCCAACCATTGAAAAGGATTGACAAGGACTTCCACCCACAAGCAAATCAACTTTACCTTGATACTTTGTTCCATCTATATCATGAACATCATTGTACCAACGATTTTCATCTATATTATAATTGGCAAAATAACTCTGTTTAACAAATTTATCATTATCACTAGCAAATATAATATTACTCTTTAACTTTAATCTCTTTAGGGCAAACTCAATCGCTCCAATCCCTGAAAACATTGTAGCAAGGCGAATAGTTCTATTTGGATATAAGAGCTTTTTCTCTCTCCAATCTTCTATTTTAGGAAAAGTAGGCATTTTAAAATTCATATAATTCTCATTCTTAGGTGTTAATTTCATTGCCATAATTATATCCTTTTATCTTGTGTTAAAGTTATTATAATAACTTTTTATAAAATAAGATGGAAATATGTCAAATTGTCATATTATTTGAAATTCTAATCTTTATCTTCTTACGATACCACTCTATCATATCCCCCTCCATCTCATCATTACTCCCATACTCAAACCCAAAAACCTCACTCCATAGCGTTGCATCCTCCATACAAAGATAGAAATAGACCTTGCCATGCCAAGCTTTAAACATATTATAAACCTCACCAAACATCTCTTTTTTGGTCTCTAAAGGATAGGAGAGCTTACCACTTGCATTAGTTAATGGCATTTGGAGTATTTTGGTGCTAAAGTTTCTCTCTCGAAGCTGTTTGATAACAGGTTTTATAAAAGTTAGTGTTCCCATAGAGACCATAGCCACTTGATTGGGGTCAAACTCACTAATTAGTCTATCAACTATTGCTCTATACTCATCTAAATAGTTCTCATAAACAATAATAGGGTGAAAATGAAATCCAACCAAATTACCTTTGTTGGCAATGGCTTTGGCACTTTTGATTCTCTTCTCAAGAGATGCAGTTAAATGCTCCTCATTATCTATAATGGTTTGAGGATTTAGTGACCAAGTAGAGATAATATTTGCGGGAATTTCATTCTCTAGTAGATATTTAATATTATCCGATTTGCTCTTTAGCTCCAAGATAACATTTGGATTTTCTCTAGCGAATTTAAATAATGCCTCTAGTATTCCCCCTCTATTTCCCCACATTAGAGAATCAGAACTCTGTCCTGTTCCAATATGGTATGTTTTGTTTGAATCAAGCTTTAAATTTTGTAGTCTAGTTTTAAAATTTTTATCAAATCCTATTTGGTTTTGGTTATAAAATGATTGAATTGAGCAGTAGCTACAATCAAACCCACAACTCTCAACAGCATCCAAAGTCAAAAGATTACAACATCTAGTTTTTGGGGAAGCCACAGGACAGTAACCAAAACCTAAATTGTTTTTTTGAGTCTCTATTAATCTATATTTTTTGTTGCCACTAGAGCTATTAAAACCGTCGTAGCTTTTGGGTTTCTTTTTTATCTCTTTATAGAGATTTTTTAGGTGGTTTATGGTCTCTTTTTTACTTCCCTTATCTTTCCACAAATCCATAATAGTTGACTCTTGCCACATAACTAAATCTGTAGCCATATCTATAAGCGATTTTATATCTTGAAAAGAGAGTCTATACTCACGAGCTTTTGTCTCTATAAACTCTTGGGTTTGGGGAGTTAGTTTATAAAAATTACTATTTGAAATGTGCTTTTTAAATTTTATTGAATACTCTTGCATGGTCGAAATAGTAGCCTATTTTATCTAAATTATCCCCTATAATCCTCCATACAAACTGTTTAGTAGGAGTAGTTGTATCAAGATAATCTGATACTACTTTAAAAATATAGACCTCATCTATCTCTTTGGTAACTTCCAAAAAATATCGAGACTCCATATCTACAAGCGTGGTACTTAATAGATTTGGATTCTCTAATCCCTTATCAACACAACTAATTGAAGCGTAAGCAATAGTATTAAGATGGTGAGTTGTGCAAAAGAGTCTACCAATGGGTACACTTTTCTCTTTGCACCCTGCAATGCCTATATTGATAGCTCTTTTGATTGGGTAGAGTGGTAGTATCTCTTTTAATAGATAGGTCTTATCTCCCATTCCTGTTACAACCAAGATAATTTGACTATTTTTATAGACTCTATAGGGTTTTTTTGAGATAAACTTTAGTTTTAGGTACTCTATAATCGATTTTGCTTCGGCAAATAGGGCTGTGTGGAGTAGTATCATTCTATTTTCTCTACTATTGTTTTGTGTTATTTTAGCAGATTTATTTTATAGTATTCTAAAAAAATAATAGTTTAATTTTTTTCAAAGTTATTATATTACTCTCTTTGATTTAACTCCTCATAAATTTTTAGCTATAATATGATAGAATTAACTAAAAATTTAGGAATTATATTAATGCAGACAAAAATCAAAGAGGTTATAGAGACAACAATAGAGGAGCAGAGTGAAAATCTACCAGCAGTTCAACCAGAGGAGCAGAGCCAATTAGAGAAGGCTCTAAATGAACTAAATTTTGATGATAGAAGCTCTATTATCTATTTTGGGGCATCTGCTCAAGAGGAGCTTGATGAGATTTCAAACCGTATGATAGATGGGGTCAAAAACAAAGATACAGGAGCTGTAGGAGCTGTACTCAATGAGATGGTAGCATCTATCAAAGGGTTTGATATTGATGAGATAAATCCAAATAGGTCTCTACCTTGGTATCAGAAACTATTTGGAGCTACTAAACCGTTGGCTAAATTTATTCAGGGTTATGAAAAAGTTCGTGACCAGATTGATGAGATTTCTCATAGTTTGGAAGAGCATAGGTCTACTCTGATGAGAGATGTAATCTCACTAGATAAACTATATGAAGCAAATCTCAACTATTTTAGAAAATTAGAGCTATATATTGAAGCAGGAGAGATAAAGAAAAAGGAGTTGGCTCAAAATATTATCCCTCAATATGAAGAGAGAGCAAAAGATGGAGATATGATGTCTATACAGGAGCTAAAAGAGATTAGGGCTTTTGGTGATGATTTGGAGAGGAGAGTTCATGACCTACGACTATCACGACAGGTTGCTATGCAGTCTCTTCCTAGTATTAGATTGATTCAAGATAATGACAAATCTCTAATAAACAAAATCTCATCTACTCTTGTAAATACTGTACCACTATGGCGAAACCAATTAGCACAGACTGTTACTATATTTAGAAGTCATGAATCAGCAAAAGCTCTCAAAAATGCCACTGATTTGACCAATGAGTTATTGAAGAGAAATGCCGAAGGGCTTAGAGATGCAAACCAAGAGATTAGAACACAGATGGAGAGAGGTGTATTTGATATAGAGAGTATCAAAGTAGCAAATGAGACTCTCATAGAGACACTAAATGACTCTCTAAGAATTGCTGATGAGGGTAAGGAGGCTCGTGTAAAAGCTCTAGTAGAGTTGGACAAAACAGAAAAGAAATTAAAAGATGCTCTCTTGTCTACAAAAGCAAAGATGGAAATATCAGCAGATAAGACTATAGAAGATTTGAATAAAGGATAGATTATGGGTTTATTTGATTGGTTAACAGGTCAGTTTATAGATGTTATAGAGTGGTTGGATGATTCTCATGATACAATGGTTTATCGCTTTGAGAGAGAGGGTAATGAGATAAAATATGGAGCAAAACTAACTGTTCGTGAGTCTCAAGTGGCTGTATTTGTCAATGAAGGGGTTATTGCAGATGTATTAGCTCCTGGTATCTATGAGTTAGATACAAACAACTTACCAATTATAACTAACCTACAACATTGGCATCATGGGTTCAACTCACCCTTTAAAGCAGAGGTATATTTTTTAAATACCAAGAGATTTACAGATATGAAGTGGGGAACAAAAAACCCAATTATGGTTAGAGACCCTGAGTTTGCTATGGTTAGGCTTAGAGCTTTTGGAACTTATGAGATTCGGATAACTGACCCAGAGAAGTTTCTAAAAGAGATAGTAGGAACAGATGGTCACTTCACCACAGATGAGGTAGAGGAGCAGTTGAGAAACTTGATTCTATCCAATTTTACACATATATTGGGAGAGAGTAGGATTCCTATTTTGGATTTAGCCTCTAACTATAATAACTTTTCTAAATATATGAGTGAGAAAATTGCTCCACACTTTGAAGAGTATGGACTACAACTTACCAAGATATTAGTAGAGAATATATCTCTACCTGAAAATGTAGAGAAGGCGTTGGATAAACGAACAAGCAGAGCAGTAACAGGTAATCTCGATGAGCATCTAAAATATCAAATGGGTGAGGCAATGGGCAAAGAGGGAGGAAGCACTATTGGAGATATGGCGAGTATTGGTGCAGGAATTGCAATGGGTCAAGATATAGCAAACAGTATGCGTTCTCCAAGCCCAAAAGAGACCCCACCACCACTACCAACAAGAGATGAGACTCTATATCATGTCGCTGTAGATAGTCAGACCAAAGGACCTTATGATATGAAAACAATCAGAGGTCTCATAGACAAAGGGAGTATAAAAAGAGATACGCTAGTGTGGAAAAAGGGTTTAAGTGAGTGGAAGGTTGCTGATTCTCAATTTGCAGAGGAGTTTGAGAATACTCCTCCACCACTTCCTTAGTCGATAATGAAATTTCAATCTATAAATTTTAGTTGTGAGGGGTGTGGCGCTCCTCTTCGGTATAGTCCTGTTACGGACTCTTTACGCTGTGAGTTTTGTTCTAATATAGAGCCTATTTCTCTGTCTGATGAGGTTATAGAGGAGTATGATTTTTATGAGGCTTTGGAGTTTTTGGGGAGAGATAGAGCAAAAGAGATTACAAAAGAGGTCAAATGTAACAAATGTGCTGTTACATTTGAGCTAAACCCATACTCTATCTCCTCTAACTGTCCCTATTGTGGTACACCTGCTATTACTGATTTTGTCAAAGAGATTACACCCAAATCTATCTTGCCATTCTCTATAACAGAGGATGAAGCTACTATGAGATTCCAAAAGTGGCTTGGTTCGTTATGGTTTGCACCATCCAAATTAAAGGAGTTAGCAACAGGGGATAAAAAGTTGGTAGGGTATTACCTACCTCATTGGACTTATGATAGCCAAACCTATAGTAGATACCGTGGTCAAAGAGGTACTATATACTATGTTACTGTAGAGAGGAGAGTTATAGTAGATGGTAGAGAGCAACTAGTTAGACAGAGGGAGGCTAGAATCAAATGGACTCCTGTAGAGGGTGCTGTATCTAACTCTTTTGATGATGTAACTGTAGGTGCATCCAAAACTATCTCTCATGCTATTTTAGAGAGTCTATCACCTTGGGATACCACTAAACTTCTCCCTTATGATGAGAAGTATCTATCAGGTTTTGAGTCAGAGGAGTATACAATAGGATTAGATAATGGATTTGAGTTTGCCAAGATAAAGATGGATAGAGTTATCTATAGAGATATAAGACGAGATATAGGTGGAGACCAGCAACGCATAGATTTTGTAGATACCAAACATAGCAATACTACTTATAAAAATGCCCTTTTTCCTGTTTGGGTAGCAGAGTTCAAATGGAGAGGAAAAATATATAACTATGCCATCAATGGACAGAGTGGTGAGGTTGTGGGAGAGAGACCATATAGTATTGTCAAGATAGTTTTTTTGGTTGTATTTATACTGCTTGTGGTTGGTGTGGGTATCTATCTAGGAGAAAATCCTCAGTTTATTGAAAGTATCAATTTCGGAAAGATATGAGCTAAGGCTTTTAGTTCAAAGGGAGGTATTTTAAAGGAGGTAGTTATTAGACCTTAACTCATATAGGAATTTTATAAAGGAGTAAAATTCAATTCCTTATCTTTCATATAAGTATTATAGTGTTTATTTGTAAATGGTTGGATAATCAAAAGTCAATGGAGGGTTAATGAGATAGCTATATCATTACCCAACCCAAGATTAAATAGAGAATAGAAGCCAATCCTGCACTTATTAGAGCATATGGCATCTGTGTCCTAACATGCGATATATGGTCACATCCACTAGCCATAGAGGAGATAATGGTAGTATCAGATATAGGTGATACATGGTCTCCAAAAATACCACCTGAAATTACAGCACCTATCATAAGTGGTGTATATATATCAAAATTAGCACCTAGAGCTAGAGCGATAGGCATCATAATAGAAAAAGTCCCCCAACTAGTACCTGTAGAAAAAGATGTAATAGCAGATACCAAAAAGACCAAAAATGGTAGAAGATATGGAGAGATATTACCATCCATAATATGAGCTAAATAGTTGGCTGTTCCTAAACCTTTGATTACATTACCTATGAGAAATGCTAGAAGTAAAATCAACACTATAGGAATCATATCTGATATACCCTCGTAGAGCGAATTAAAATACTCTTTGTGTTTTAGATGTTTTCCTCCAACAAAATAGAAGTATATAAAGGCTAATGTCGCAATAACAGAGTAGAATACAGAGGTGGAACCTGAACCTTTGAGTATATCTCCATCTCCTGTATAATATAGTGAGATGGGAACCATGACTATGAGGACTACAAGAGGGAGTATCATTAGTAGAGGTGATTTATTTTTGTGACTATCTATCATAGGATTTGACTCTATTGTATGAGGTTTGGCATGACGCATTGGGCCAATATTTATATCAAAGAGTATTACTGCCAAGACTAAAAAAACTGTAATAATAGAGTAGAAATTAAACAGAATAGACTCTATAAGCAGAGCTACTCCATCACCTGTTATAACATTGGTATCAATCGCTGTAACAATCAGACCAAGTAACAAAGCCCCCCAAGCATTAAACGGTATCAGTGAGCAGATAGGTGCAGAGGTTGAGTCACATACAAATGCTAGTTTTTCTCTACTAACACCATTTTTATCACATAGAGGTCTTGCTACAGTACCTGCTACAAGTGCTGTAATAGATGACTCTATAAATATCACTACCCCCAAAACATAAGCGAGAAGAAGAGAGCCTTTTGGTGAGTCTAAATTTTTCTCTTTGTTACTCACATAGTTTATAAAACCATTAACACCACCTGAGTCGCTAATGAGTTTGATAATAGAACCTACCAAGAGAGCAAATAGAACTGTTTTGGTTATCCATCCCTCTGCAAATAGCCCCACAAAACCATTAAGAAGTGCCAATATAGCGTCTAATGGATTAAAGTGATGAATCACCAACTCCCCTAAAAATATACCCGAAAGTAGAGAGACAACTACATCTTTGGTGATGATTGCCATAATTATAATAAAGAGTGGGATTAGAACAGATAATACTCCTAGATTTTCCACGGTTTTTCCTCGTTGTAAATTAAAAAAAGATTATAACATGAATTAAAAGCAAATTTAGGTAGAATACGAGCAAAATTTAATAGAAGGTAAGAATTGATGAAAGTAGTAGTAATCCAAGGTCCAAATCTAAATATGTTAGGTCATAGAGAGCAGAATATCTATGGTCCAATGAAACTAGAGGATATTCACAAACAGATGGAGGGATTTGCAAAACAGAATGGTTTAGAGATAGAGTTTTTCCAAAGCAATTTAGAGGGTGAAATTATTGATAGACTCCAAGAGTGTATGGGTGAAGCTAGTGGTATTATTATTAATCCTGCTGCATATACACACACATCTATCGCTATTCGTGATGCGATTGCTGCTATTCAGATTCCAACTATTGAGGTTCATATATCAAATATTCATGCTAGAGAGGAGTTTAGAAAAAAATCTCTAATCGCTCCTGTATGTGCAGGACAGATTTCAGGTTTTGGACCATTCTCTTATCATATGGCTATGGTTGGTATAGTTCAGATTATAAATGAAGTAAAGGCTATGAAAGAGGCTCAACAAGCTCAACTAGCACAACAAAATCTTAAAAAATAGTTCTTTAGTTTTAAACTCTTTTTTGTGGTTGGCTAAAGCCAACCCTACAAAATTTCACATATCAAAAAATCACAGAAAAAGGTAACTTAACATATGAATTATATACTAAAAAATGAAAATGCAATATATTATGAGTGTGGTTACAGTTGTGATAATGCTCTCTATATCAAGCTAGGAGCAGAGGCTTTTTTTCTCACAGATAGTCGCTACAAGATTGAAGCAGAACGGTCTGTTGTTGATGCAGAGGTTATTATAGAGTTAGATTTATATAAAAAAGCCAATGCTATTATCAAAGAATCAAAAATCAAAAAACTAAACTATGACCCAAAAGAGTGGAGTCTGTTTGCTTTTGATAAGCTAACAGATAAGTTAAATATAAAACTCAAACCAAAACCTGATATGTCTCACAAAAAGAGAATAAAAAAGAGTTTTGAAGAGATTGAGACTTTGACTATAGCTTCTCAACTCGGAGCAGATGCTTTTGATTTTTTTGCAGATATGATTAGAAGTGATGGATTTAAAATAGATGAGTATAGCCTAACCTATATGGCAAAAACAGCACTCTCTGAATATGGTAAGTATGAGTTATCATTTGACCCAATAGTAGCAGTAAATGCCAATGCAGCTAAACCACACGCTACACCCACAACTGATATTTTACATAAAAAAGATTTATTACTAGTTGATGCAGGATTGAAATACAAACGATACTGTTCAGATAGAACAAGAACAGTTTACGCCAATAAAAATTTCTCTTTTGATACAGAGCAGAGATTCAAAGATAAAAAGATTCAAAAAGCATATGATACTGTCCTAAAAGCACACGATAATGCTATAGAAAAAGCGAGAACAGGGATGAAGGCAAAAGAGGTGGATGCTCTAACTCGCAATATTATTGACAAAGCAGGTTTTGGTAAATATTTTGTTCACTCTACAGGTCATGGGGTTGGGTTAGATATACATGAGATGCCATATATCTCCTCAAAATCTGATACTATTATCGAAGATGGAATGGTCTATACAATTGAACCAGGTATTTATATACCTGATGAGTTTGGAATTCGTATAGAGGATATGGTAGCTATGATTGATGGTCGAGCTGTGGTTCTTTGATATATGGATAGAGAGAGTAAACTTTTTTTTAGAGAGTTATATCCCTACTATGCGTTTAGAAAATCATCTAAACCTTATATCGCTGTTTTAGGAATTGGGGGGAATATTGGAGATGTTCCTAGGAGATTCAATCATCTATTTTACTATTTTACAAAATCACCTTTTGTAGATATTGTTGAGACTGCTCCTATATACAAAAATCCTCCATTTGGATATATTAATCAGGACTATTTCTACAATTCTATAATGATTATCAAAACTCAACTCAAACCTAAAGCACTTTTACGCTATATTCTCCATACAGAAAAGAGGTTTAGACGCAAACGGTCATTCAAAGATGCTCCAAGAACGCTAGATATAGATATGATTTTTTATGAAAATATAGTGATGCAGAGTAGAGATTTGACTCTACCTCACCCTCATTGGCATAAGAGAGACTCTGTATTGATACCTCTAAAATATACAAAGAGTAGAGTATGGGTAAAAAAGTATTAGTTGGTATGAGTGGTGGGGTCGATTCGACTGTTACTGCTATACTATTGCAACAAGAGGGTTATGAGGTCACGGGTGTATATATGAAACTACATGACAATGAAGCCTATCACAAAAAAAATTTTGCTAAAGCCAAAAGAGTTGGAGAGTATTTGGGTATTGAGGTTCTTTTTCATGACCTCTCTGTAGAGTTCAAAGAGAGGGTTTATGACTATTTTGTAGATAGATATAGAGCAGGACTTACGCCGAACCCTTGTGTTTTGTGCAATAGAACTATCAAATTTGGCAAAATGGTAGAGTTTGCTGATAGTCTAGGGATAGAAAAGGTATCTACAGGACACTATCTAAAGTGTGATGGCAAGTTCTTTTATATGGCAGAGGATAAGAGCAAAGACCAAAGCTATTTTGTAGCACAAGTAAAAAAAGAGATTCTACCTAGATTGATTTTTCCTCTTGGTGCGTGGCTCAAAGATGATGTAAAAGAGTTTGCCAAAAATATACCTCTGTTACAAGATATAGGAGAACAAAAAGAGAGTAGTGAGATATGTTTTGTAGAGAATGACTATACAGAGATTTTAGAGAGACATATGAATATAGACCAAGCAGGAGAGACTATCTATGCTGATGGAACAGTAGTAGGAACTCACAAAGGCTATATGCACTATACTATAGGAAAACGAAGAGGTTTTACTGTAGATGGCGCACATGACCCACACTTTGTTCTCTCTATAAATCCCCAAAAAAATCAGATAGTCGTAGGAAAGAGAGATGAACTAGCCAAACATAGCTTTGGAATTAGACAGATAAATCTATTTGATGATTTGGGTAATGAGTTTGAGTCTATGGTTAAGGTTCGTTATAGAACTAAAGCTATTCATTGTAGAGTAGAGCTAGAGGGAGATATAGGGTTTGTTACTTTAAGTGAGCCTGTTTATGGTTTAGCCTATGAGCAGGTTGCTGTTTTTTATGATGACAATAGAGTAATAGGTTCAGGAATTATCTGCTAATCTTCATATAGACAAAATTTTGATACAATTTTAAAAAGTAATTAAAATATATTATTTAAATTAAAAGGAACAGAGTGAAAATAGCTGATAAAAAAGCACTAAGACGAGAATCTATTATACAAGCTTCGCTACAACTATTCTCTAGTAATGGTTTTCACAGAACAACCATACCCGATATTGCCAAAAAACTAAAAATGAGTGTGGGCAATCTATATAACTATTTTGCATCCAAAGATATATTGGCAAAAGAGATTATTAAATATACATCAGAAGTTTTAGGAGATGAGATAAAAAATGTAAATGAACTTGAAATCTCAACTCAGAAGAAGATAACAAAAATCGTCGAACTCTATTTTCGCATGGCAAAAGAGAGACCTGAGATGATAGAGTATTTTCTACGCGTATATCTATCACACCGTGAGGTTTTTCGTGATGGGTGTGAGGGGATGGTTTGTGTCTCCAATTTTATTACAGAGATTATGATTTTCTTTGATGATGGAGTAGCATCAGGTGAGCTTAGAAACCAAGACTTCTTCTCTGCATTTGGACTCTTTATGGGGTATTTGGGTGGAATGGTTTTTTTAAAGGGTGAAAATGTCTTGACTCATGATATTGAGTTCTACATAGATGATATTTCTCGTAATATCTATAACGCACTAAAAGCATAAAAATGATGAAGCCTAAACTACTTTGGCTTCAATCAATCAGTTGTAATGGGAACGCACACTCATTTTTTAATCATCCAAATCTATTTGCCGTTCTTTCTCATTTTGAACTGATACATCATCCTCTAATAGAGACAGATTATACTATTGATGAGGTTTTGAATCAAACTGTAGAGTCTGATATACTCATTATAGAAGGCTCATTCAAAGAGGGATTATCCAAAAACAGTATTGATGTCTCAAAAGTAATAGAGTACTACGCTCAAAAATCAAAAAAAATTATTACAGTAGGAACATGTGCTACATTTGGAGGAGTTTTTAAAGAGCATGACCCTGATAATATTTCAGGTTTTGCTTTTGATATAGAGAGAGAGACTAAACGATATAAGTTATATCGAGATAAACTAATCTGCTTATCAGGTTGCCCAATTCACCCCAAATGGCTCTCTTTTGTTCTCTTGATGTTAGCCAAAAATAGAACTATACTCTTGGATGAGTTTCATCGACCACAAGAGCTTTATAATATAACAGTACATACAGGATGTAGTAGAAATGAGTATTTTGAGTGGAAGATAGATACCAAAGGGTGGGGATACAAAGAGGGTTGCTTATTTTATGAAAATGGTTGTCAAGCACCATACACAAGAGGGAGTTGTAACAAGATACTATGGAATGATACAAGCTCAAAGACTATTGTAGGGACTCCATGTTTTGGATGTACAGAGCCAAATTTTCCAAAAACAGCACTATTTGAGACGAAAACAAATATGGGAATCCCTGCCTCTATGCCTTTGGGTGTACCGAGAAGAGCCTATCTGACAGCTACGGGGATTGCTAAGAGTTTCACTATTAAGAGGTTAGAGAGTAGGATTGTGGAGTACAAAGAGTGAAAATAGTGTTAATTTTAAATCTATTAATAATATGGAATTTCATAAAATGCAAATAAAAAAACTAATAGAGAAAATAGAGGGCGAAGCGGAGTTAGATTTTAGTTTTAAAAATAACAAAATAGATGGTGTAAATATTAAATTTGGCTTCTATAGGGGTATTGAGCAGATACTTGTAGGTAAACCTGCTATGGATGCTTTGGTTATTACTCCTAGGGTTTGTGGTATCTGTAATCATGCTCATCTAATCGCTTCGGTCAGGGCATTGGAAGATGGATATATAGAAGCAGGAGTGGATGCAAAATTGCCCAAAAAGGCAGAAGATATTCGAGAGTTTACCCTAGCTTGTGAGATGATTCAAAATCATATGAAATGGTTCTATCTAACAATGCTACCACAACTTGAGAAGCTTTGTGATAAATCTACTCATGAAAACTATGCACTAAAAGCCTCCTATCTTAGCTCGACTATTACCAAAGCGTTGGCAATTTTTGCAGGGCAGTGGCCTCATTCAGGTTATACTATCCCTTTTGGGGTGACTTGTGACCCTTCGTTTGTGGATACTGTTCAAGCAGAGAGTTTGGTAGATGAGTCTATTCGTTTTTTTGAACAGGTAGTCGTAGGGATAGGGATAGATGAAGTTTTAGCTATGGACTCGGTGACTGATTTGCCAAAGATTGGTGGAGATTTTGGAAAATTTCTATCTCTACTTAGCTCAAATGGTATGGCAGAGATAGGAAAGAGTCATGATAGATTTATCGTATTTGGGGAGTGCTTGTGTTTTAAGGTAGGAAAATCTAACCCCACACAAATATCCAATATTGATATAAAGTTTGTCAAAGAGTCTAATCAAAAAGATAGCATTGCAAAATCGGTAACTTATAAAAATAGTCTATATGAGGTAGGCTCACTCGCTAGAGGAATGATGGCAAGAGAACCTATAATCAAATCTCTACACAAACGATACAAAGACTCTATTTTGAGTCGAATATTTGCTAGGGTCTACGAGGTAGCAACTCTTTTGAGCTATAGCAAAAGAGTGTTGCAGAGACTAGAGATAGATACCCCATCTTGTGGTCTAAAGAGAGGAGTGGAGGTAGATGAGTTTGAGGGGGTAGGTCTAGTTGAAGCCTCTAGGGGTTCTCTAATTCATAAGCTATCAGTCAAAAAGGGATTGATAGAGAAGTATGATATAGTAGTTCCTACACAGTGGAATCTAAGTCAAGGAGATGAGGTTGAAAAGGGTGTAGCTATTGAGGCTATGGTTGGTTCTGATTCTATAGATGAAGCCTCTTTTATCTTTCGGAGTTTTGATGTCTGTTCTGTTTGTACTACGCAGTAATATTCCTCTCTAAGCTATTTGTGATAAAATGGTATAAATTATTCTTAATATATAAAAATATAAAGGAAATTGAGATGTATCATTTAAAATTGAAAAAAAATTTTTCTATACTATTCTTTATCTTCACAATAGTTATAGTTCCTTCTCAAATTTTTTCTAAAATACCAACTACTCTAACCTCTGAATATGGAGGTGATGGTGGAGTTCCTTTTGTTGAGATGGTAGCACCAAATAGTACTATTTATGGAATTATAATTAAATCAGGAAAGTTTATTGATAGTATCTCTAACATGTCTCTGAAACAATAGAAAATTATTTAAAACAATATTAAATAATTCTATGATATGATAGCATCATGAAAAGGTATATTAAATTATGTGATTATGCAAAGAACCACTCAGTAACTTATCGAACAGCATGGAATAGATTTAATGCAGGGAAGATTCCAAATAGCTTTAAAAACAGGGATGGTCAAATTTTAATAGGTCATTTTCACATAATTCCAAGCAATCCTTAAGTAAAATCAACTAAACTAC
>CAZSHP010000035.1:0-18156 GCA_964606545.1 uncultured Sulfurovum sp.
CTACAATATCTTGTATCCAGCTCATTTATGACCTCCAAGTTGATTTTAATTGTCTGTCAAACATATCTTGATTGACTGATCTGTTTTTGACTCTTTTTTTGCCAAGTAGTGTCAAACCACCAAATATTACACCTGCTCCTAGGAGACCGATAATCCCAAAAAGCCCCCCCTTGCCTCCAGAAGTAGATACAGGGTCAACTTTTTTAAAGAAAGCAACGAGATTCGCTCCCTCCTCTTTGGTTATCTCATGTCCAATATAAGCTTTGGTCATAATAGGGGATGGCATAGCATCAGATGATGTAATCATCATAGCAATAGTTGGAGCCATGGCTTCCCCTCCATACATTGTTAAGTCTTTTGCCAAAGAACCTCCTGCGATGACTAAGGGGCTATTGACATTATGACAAGCTATACAGGCAACACCACCGTTTTTAAACGATTTTGTTCCCTCAAATAGAGCTGCTCCACTATCTGCATTAGCACCAAAAGAGGCAACAGATAGAAAGAAACTCAAGAGTACTAAACGACTAATATTCATTGGGTCTTCTCCTATTTAAATTGAGATTGTGAATTTTAGCATTTTTTTGTTATAAAAAGAACAAAAATGGATGAAATTTAGTGATAAATATTGAAAATTACAGTAAAAAACGAAGAGAAAGTTAAAAAAATGGCTTTTTAAGGGGAATTTGGAGAGTTCCAACCCCCTTTATTCAATATATTATCTAACTCTATGATGTTTTAAAAATAGAATTTTGATGTATTTGAATTGTTTAATAATAGTATTTATTGTTGAACTCAAAAAAGAGTAAAATATTGCTCGTTTTAAAAAGAGGATTTTCATATATCTATATTGTCTCATTAGACCATTTGTTATAGTCACAGAAGCCAAATGGAATGCCTCTTTTGTTCTGTTTACATACGCATACTCTTTGTTATCCTCTTTGACATATAAAAACCAATAGATTCCACCAACAAGTACAGCACCACTAAAAATATTTCCAAGAGTAACAGGAATAAGATTTCCAAATATAAAAGAGCTTGTATTAAGTGTTGCTAAATCCCATGTTGGGTGATGAGCCATTACAGCTGAAGCTACTGTTGGGTCAAGACTAGCAGTAATTCCTGCAGGAATTATAAACATATTAGCAACACAGTGTTCAAATCCACTAGCAATAAATGCCATCACAGGAAACCAAGCTGCTGCTATCTTACTCACTGTATCTTTTGCAGATGCAACCATTATAACAGCCAAACAGACTAGCCAATTACACCCTACACCCCTAATAAAAGCTTCACTAAAGGTTAAATGGGTCTTTTTATAGGCAAGTGCGACAGCATTTGCACCAACTTCGCCACCATGACCTCCCCAAAGATGGCTATTGTACATCATCCAAAGAAGAAACATTGCTCCAATAAAATTACCAATATAGACCCATGTCCAATTTTTTAGCACCTGTTTGCTATTGAGGTTGCCATTTAACCAACCCATAGAGAGCATAGTGTTTCCTGTAAATAGGTCTGAACCTGCAACAAGCACCAATACCAATGCTATACCAAATACACTACCTCCTATAAAACTTGTAAATCCTGCACCAAATATACCTGACATATCATGTGTAACAGTATTCATTAATTGTGCAGCAAAAGCGATATAAGCTCCTGCTAAAAAACCAGAAACCAAGACCTTGCTAATAGGCATTTTTGCCTTATACTCACCAATACCAATAAAGGCATTAGCCGTCTCCGAGGGGGTTAAAAAATTTTGTGACATAAGTCTCTCCTTTTTATAAATTAATATTTTAAAATATAAAACTTAACACAAAACACATTTGTTTTTATTTGTTTTTTTATATTAAAAAAATATTATTAGATTTATTTTATAGGAATTCGAATTAAAATTAGCTTTTTTATCTGCTTAAATAAAGTATTTATTGTTATTTTTTACTTTAAACAGTTAATGATTAATTTTCATATTTTATATTCATACAAGAGTAATTTTTAACACAAAATGTGTAAAAAAGTATCACAATTACTATCTAACATTACTTCATAATTTTAAATTATAGATTTGATAATTAATACTGTATCAAATAGTATCATTTTTACACATATAACATAATCTTAATGATATACACGATTCATTCACTAATTGATTGCTATAATATTACAGACAGGAGGAAGTTTCCCTATAGATACCAAAAATTTAATGATACTGCTCCATCATTTGGTCATAGCGATAAAGGAGGGAACCCTGTACGGAGTTGAAAGGATTTATATATGAGTATGATGAAAGAGGCGACACCTAAATCTTATAGGATGTTAGTTATGAACACATTGGCGTTTACAATTGCCTTTGCTGCTTGGTTATCAAATGGTGTTTTGATAACTTTCTTAATTTCAAATGGTATTCTTGATTGGTCAGCAGTTGAGATGGGTACAGTTATTGGTATTCCTGTATTAACTGGTGCGTTATTTAGACTTCCAATGGGAATCTTAACAGATAAATTTGGTGGTAGACCAGTTTTTGCTATTAACCTATTGGTTGCATCACTTGGTATGGTGCTTATGTCTAATGCTCAAAGTTACACAGATTTTATCGTAGCTTCTCTACTATTTGGTACAGTTGGTGCTACATTTGCAGTAGGTATTGCATTCACATCAGTTTGGTTCCCAAAAGAGAAGCAAGGTCTAGCTCTTGGTATTTTTGGTGCAGGTAACGCTGGAGCTGCATTAACAGCTCTATTTGCTCCAACTATTCTTAATAACCTTATTGCTGGTGGTGATATGGAGGCTTGGAGACAACTTCCTATTATGTATGCAACAATGTTGGCTGTTATGGCAGTTATTTTCTTTTTAGCTACAGAAAACAGAAAGCCTGATAGTTCAGATAAAACTCTTGGTCAAATGTTACGACCATTGAAAGATATAGCTGTATGGAGACTTGGTTCTTTCTATTTTATCGTGTTTGGTCTATTTGTTGCATTCTCACAATGGCTTGTACCTTACTTTGTAAATGTTTATGCACTTCCATTAGTGACAGCTGGTATATTCGCAGCAGCATTTAGTTTCCCTTCAGGTGTAATTAGAGCATTGGGTGGATACTTAAGTGATAAGTTTGGTGGTAACACAGTTTCTATGTGGGTATTTATTACAGCGATGACTATTAGTGCAATGCTTATGGTTCCAAAGATGACTATAGAGTCTCCAGGTAAAGGTGTACTTTCTAAGCTTCCAGGAACAGTTACAGCAGTAACAGAAAATACAGTTGTAGTTAAAAATCCAAAAGCTGGTGAGAGAACTTATAAGTTTACTCCAAAAGTTGGAAATATTGACCCTAATACAGAGGATTTCTTATTGCTACCACACAAAGAGGTAACACAAGAGGCAATCGTAAAAGTTGGTGACAAAGTTGGTAAAAAACAACTACTTGTAAAAGGTACAACAAATATCTTTTTCCAAGCGAATGTATGGATTTTCGGTATCTTAGCAGTTATCGTTGGAGCTGTATGGGGTATTGGTAAAGCATCAGTTTATAAGCTTGTTGCAGAGAGCTATCCACAAGAAGTTGGTGTTGTTGGTGGTATCGTTGGAGTACTTGGTGGACTTGGTGGATTTATATCTCCAATCATCTTCGGTTGGTTACTTGGACTCACAGGACTCTGGTCAAGTGCATGGATGTTCGTACTAGCAGCTACACTATTTGCCTTTGTTCTTTTGACACGCTCTATGAATGAGCCAGGAGCACATAAATAGAATTTGATTTCAATCTTCGAGTAGAGTCTCTTTTAGCTCTGCTCTTCTCTTAAATTTTTGTAGGGTATCTTCTCGATACCCTAGCTTATCTTCCAATCTAAGTCTTATCTAATCGTATCTTCTATCTCCATATCATTTCGTATATTCAGAAAATCTACAGGCATATAAGGTGTAATTTGAATATCTGTTATCGAATCAAGAGGATTAATTATCTCCCATAATCTATTATCATATATCCATGTTTTTCCTGTACACCCAAAAACATTTTTCATACTATCACACACATCTCCGATTCCATCACAATCACTATCTGTCTGCTCACTATTGCTTTTGGTTTTGCAGTTGTCACATATATCTCCTACATTATCATTATCACTATCTTTTTGATTCTCATTAAATAGATATTTACAATTATCTTCATCGTTTGGGATTATATCATCATCTATATCACTATCACACTTATCTCCCATTCCATCACCATCAGTATCAATTTGATTAATATTTACAATAGATGGACAGTTGTCACATACATCTCCTATCTCATCACCATCTTTATCCTCTTGATTTGAATTATTAATATCTGGACAGTTATCACTATAGTCAAATATACCATCATCATCTTTGTCTTGAACAGAGGTGTCTACCATTACTGTTTTTGTCCATTTTCCATAGGAGTTTTCAACTCCATCATCATAATCTGTTATAAAAGTTTTTCCTGAATTCCCATCTCCAGCAGGGTCCATAATAACCACTTTTTTACCAGTTTCATCCTCAACAAAACCTTTAACTACAGTTAGATGCGCACCTCCCCAACTCCAATCTATTTTACGAAACATAGGATTATAATGCTCTATCTGATATTTAATCTCATCAAAAGTTGCCTCTCTTGATAGAGGATAATCAGCAGAGACATTAACTTTAGTAGTTGTATTATTATAATGGTTAATAATCTCATGAACACCTGGAGGCCACTCACCATAGTTATATTTTGTAGGATGTATACAGACATCAGTTACATTTTTATCATTATAAGATAAAACCCATTGAAGTATCTCACACTGTCTATATGGCTTCTTTGTAGTAGGATTTTCAAATCCAACATATCTCATAATTGCATCTGTACTACCCAACCAACACCAATTTCCCTGCTCCTGTCCTACAGTAGGAACAGCGAGAGTTTTTCCTTGCACATTACACGCTAATATTATTGTTGCTATAACTATACTAATTGCTTTCATTTGAGTCTCCTTTTATAAGATAGTTTTTTAATATTGGTATCATTTGAGTAAGATTAAAATCCAATCTATTAGATAAGTTTTCATCTATCTCCAACATACCCCTTGCTCCACTTAATGGCACAAGTTTTTTGGAAGATTCTTGCCAAACAAATAGTAATGGCATTGATTCTTTGAAAACCATAACTAACCCTAAATTCTCTGTAGTACCTAGATAATTCTCTATACTATTTAATTGATTTGCTATCTGTGCTTCTCCTAGTCCAACTACTTTGTCTGTTTTAGTTGAGAATGTCAACAAAGAGCGTATCTGTCTCTTTATAATAATAGGATATTTTAGATTATCAAGATAGTTCAACTCCAAAGTATCATCATTTTTATACTTATTGACACTCTCTGCAAGAAGTGCATAGACTTTTAATGGTTCACCCAATTTAGTTTGATTCAACTCATCTCTATCCATAAATCCAAAAGATATTAACTCCTTTGAGGGGATTGATTTTAACCACTCTTTTTGCCTCTTTTCTATAGTGTTAGTACTACTATTGGGAGTGCTACTACTATTATCATCATTACTATTACCACCACCTCCACAACCTAATAGAGTCAAAATTGTTGCTGTTATAACTGAAATTGCTGTTAATTTTTTCATTGTTTATCCTTTATATTAATTTAAAGTGTTTGTTAAATGTTTAACAAAAAAAATTCAAGATATTTTATAAGGTGGTGCTTTTAAAGTCCACCATTAATTAAAATCTCTAGCATAAATCCTTTTGGGTATCTCTGTAGAATCAGCCACTCCTAACAGACCATCCTCACTTGTACCCCAAATCCACATCTGCCCATATTTATCAATAGCTACAGTATGAACTACTCCTGCATCTACAAACAACCAACTATTTGATTTGGTATACTCTTGGGTTGGAGTTTTAACATTTACATCCCATGTATTGGCTCCAATATTACCATATTGGCTATCTCCCCAACCTCTCATTGTACCATCAGAGTAGATACCCATAGTATATAAATCTCCAGCAGATAGAGAAGTAACCCCTACTAAATCTATCTTGATAGGAGATAACTCCTCATCTGTACCATCACCATTATTTGTTAATTGACCAAAGCCATTATTTCCCCAACCCCAAACTGTACCATTAGCTTGAATAACTAAAACATGATTGGCTCCTGCCGATACGCTCACAAAAGGTGAACTATTCCAATCAGCAAGTAGTTCCCCTTGTGCTACAACTACTGTAGGAATTAATCTATTATCTTTATCTCCTAATCCTAACTCTCCTAAACCATTACTACCCCAACTATATATTTTACCATCATCTTTGATAGCTATACTAAAGTTTGTTCCTGCTGATATAGCCTTCCAAGTTCCATCTATCTGATAAGGAGTTTGTTGTAAATCTGTATTACCACTACCTATAGCACCATTTATATTACTACCCCATGCCCACAAAGAACCATCACTTTTTAATGCCAAGATATGTTTTCTAAAACTAGAAATATCTATCCAATTATCAGTTGATATTTTTACAGGTTCAGGATTTGTTTTATGAATAAAAATATCACTTCCATCCCCTAATTGACCCAAATCATTGCTCCCCCACGCCCAAAGAGAACCATCCTCTTTAATGGCATAGGTAGTCCATCCACTAGCATCCACCATCTTCCAATCATGACTATGTGTTGTCTCTTGGATTTTGGTCAATCTATTGGTGGTTGAGGCATCTCCTAATTCTCCATTATGATTGTATCCCCAACCCCATATAGTCCCATCCGATTTAAGTGCTACTGTATAATTAAATCCAGCCTTTGCTATTTTCCAATAGAGAGATTGTATTGTAACAGTAGCAAACTTGGTATCTCCATCTTCTAACTCCACACTAAACTTACATATATCAGTTGCATTTGTTTCAGAGTGTTTGGTATAAGTTACACTATCACCATTAAATTTACATTTACCATATTTACCATCTTGGGTTAAACGAATAAAATCTCCATCAATACCCAATTTCTCTCTCCAATTAGCAGAGACCTCTATCTTATCTACATCCAAAACTAAATCTAAATTATCTTTAGAAATAGTTACATTACTATTTTGTGTAACATCACTTGCTAGATTAATTGAACTATTATTATCTCCACCATCTGTCCCTCCACATCCCCAAAATAGTATTATTGGGACTATTAGCCCTAAGGTTTTTAATATTCTCATCATTAATCCTTCTATATTTTTTTCTTAAAAGAAGTATAGTACAAAAGTGTTTATTAAATGTTTAACAGAAAAAAACTATTTTAATTTAATTATATTTTTATTCTTTTAATTCCAACTTTTACAATCTTTATTTCATTTTAAGCGAAAATAGGATAAATTTTGTCTTAAATAAAATGCTAAAGGTCATGAATGTCTAAGAATCAAATCAAAGAGGTTGAGAGTGTCTGTACCTACTGTGGTGTAGGGTGTGATATTACAGCAATAGTCAAAGATAACAAAATCCAAAAAATCTATGCTCAAAGAGATGGTGTAGTCTCACAAGGAAAACTATGTATAAAAGGAAAATATGGTTATGACTTTGTAGATGCAGAGGATAGAATCAGAGAACCAAGAGTTCGTAAAAGTTTTTTAGATAAAAACCCTCATATTCTTGAACAGGTAGATGATAGATTAGAGCCTTTTGATGAGAATTTTTATACCTGTAGTTTAGATACAGCAACTACTATTGCTTCTTTGAAATTAGCTGAAATAAAAGAGAAGTATGGAGGAGATAGCTTCTGTGCTATTGGTGGGGCTAGAGGTAATTGTGAATCTGCTTATCTATTTCAGAAGTTTTGTAGAGAGACGATGAACTCTCCTCATGTAGATAACTGTGCTAGAGTCTGTCATGGCCCATCACTTAGAGGAATGAAAGCTACTATTGGGGAGGGTGCATCTACCAATCCCTATAATGACATCTACAAGAGCGAATTTATAGTTGTATTTGGTTCAAATACAATGGAGGCTCACCCAATTGTAGCCAACCGTATTGTAGATATGGCAAAGCAGGAGAATAATCTAGCTGTTGTAGATGTGCGAGAGACTAAACTAGCCAAATTTGCAAAACATAATGTTATTATCCCATATGAGGCAAATCTACTTGTGCTTAATATGATGGCTTATGTAATTATCGATGAGGAGCTTTATCACAAAGACTTCGTAGCCAATCGAACCAAGGGTTTTGAAGAGTTCAGACAAAAAATCCTCTCTGACCCATATGCCAATCCTAAATTTTTTGAAAATATAGATGGTTATGAGTATCTAGCCAAAAAGATTCCAAATATTGCTAGAGAGTATGCCTTTAAAAAATCTATGATTTTGTGGGGACTAGGAGTTACTCAACATCTTGATGGCTCTTATGCTGTAATGGCGATTACTCATCTAGCCATGATGACAGGAAATATAGGCAAAGTTGGAGCAGGTCTTCTACCACTTAGAGGTCAAAATAATGTCCAAGGGGTTTGCGATATGGGTTGTTTACCTTACTATTTACCCGACTATCAGACTCCTGAAAAGATAGGTCTAATGACTCCACAACTTATTGATGCTATGCTAGGGGATAAGATTAAGGCTCTACTAAATATGGGAGAGGATATAGCTCATATTCACCCAAATATAAATAAGATAGATAAAGCCCTTAATAAGTTAGAGTTTATTATGGTTCAAGAGCTATTTATGACAGATATTGCTCAAAAAGCTGATGTGATTATTGGTGTAAGCTCTGCTTATGAGAAAACGGGGGTATATGTAAGTGCTATGAGGCGACTCCATCTATCACAACCATTAGTAGAGTGTAATTTGCCTGACGATTGGGAGGTTTTACAACAGTTAGCCAATAAACTTGGTGATAACTATAGCTACAAAGATAGCGAAGAGCTTTGGGAAGAGGTAACAGAAGTTGCACATAGGAGATTTAGTGGAGCTAAATACTATAGGATGAAACGACACGCCAAGCGAGGAATGCAGTGGCCCATCTATATAGAGGATACTCCTGTACTTCATCTACTTGATTTTAGAACAGATGATGGATTGGGGCAGTATGTCTATAGACAGTATGAACCAAGAGGGATGATTGAGGAGATAATAGAGCAAAAGTTCTACAAAAATAGCTTAGATGGATTCTATCTAACCACAGGCAGAACTCTAGCACACTATAACAACTCTGCTCAAACAAAACGAAGCAAAAAGCTTCTAACCAAATATGATGAGGATGTAATCTTAGCCTCTAATAAAGATAAGGATATTTTAAGTGATAGAGTTATCCTAAAATCTCCCTATGGAGAGACAGCCAAACTACCTGTAAAATTTAGTGACAAGATAAAACCAAGAACTCTATTTGTCACTTTCCACCACTCCAAATCGAGGGTCAACTCACTATTTGGAGATGAATCAGACGAACTGATTGCAACAGCTAGATTTAAATCGGTAAGAGTAGAGGTGATTATTTTCTAATATCTCTAATATCTTTTAATATGCTCTCCTTTAGTTTTTTAAAATTACTATTTATCTTCTCTAAGATATATCTAGTGGGGTTAGGAACCCCTCTTTTTTCACTCTCATCAACTCTATAGATTACAGCATACATTAATGGTAAAAAATATAAATTAAGAACAGTAGCCCAAGCAATTCCAAACCCTAAACTAATAGCCATAGGTTGCAAAATTAGAGCCTGACCAGAGGCAAAAAACATAAGTGAACTAAGACCCAATACCGTCGTAACAGAGGTCAAGATAATCGGACGGACACGATAGGTTGACTCTTTGAGTATATCATCAATATTTTTAGCATTTCTCACAAAAGAGAGCATTATCAACCCATCATTTACCACAACACCTGCTAGACCTACAAGCCCCATAACACCTGGCATACTAAGATTCATTCCCATAAGCTTAGTACCAATCAATACCCCTAGTACAGAGAGAGGTATAATAGATAAAATAATTAATGGTTGAATAAGCGAATTAAACATCCAAACCAAAGTTATAAAAATAAGAAAAATAGCCATAATCGCCGCTTTACTCATCTCTCTTTTCATCTTGGCATTCTCCTTCTCCTCTCCTTTTACAATTACTTTAATTTCGTTATATTTTAACCTATTTAGTATAGGTTTTATCTCTCTCATTACATCATTAGATAGAGTCACTTTTTTATCAACTCTCGCAAACACTGAATGGACTTTGTCTCCATCCTCCTTGAAAATTTTAACAAAACTCTTTTTATAATAAAAATCACACACATCAGACAATACAACAACTCTACCCTCTGGGGTCGTCAAACTAAAATTATCTATACTACCTTTTTGGTCTTTATATCTATCCTCTACTTTTATACGCAATAGTCCCTCTTTGCTAAAGGCTTTTGCATACTCTCCTTTGAAAAAAGAGCCACGAAGAGCAGAGGTGATATACCCCTCACTAAGCCCTAGAGACTGTCCATACTCATTAACACGAAGTTTCAACTCCATCTCACCCTCATTTGCATTATCCGAAATATCATGTACTCCATCTATAGTAGATAGTCTTATTTTAATATTGGATATGGCTTCTAATACCTTATCTTCATCTAATCCAGAGAGACCTATCTCTATATCATGTCCAACTATATCTGTCTGTTGAGCAAATATAGATAACTCCTCATATACCTTTTTATCATCTATTTTATAGTTCTTTAAATCTTCAAAAGTACTCTTTTCAATCTCGGTAACTAACTCTTGAGTCCTTTTCTCTCGTATCATATCACTATCATCATACTCCAAAGAGAAATATGGATTGATATACTTATCGAAAAAGTTCTCTGGAGCTTTTTCATGTAGATTTACAATAATCTGAAAAAGATTATCTCCTATATCTGTTGTCATATCAGCATTCATCCTATAACCAACTACAGAGGTGATGGAGTCAAGACTCTGTTTATCTAACTTCTCCATCAGAACATTCTCAATTTTACTCATAAAAACCTCTGTCTCCTCTAGTCTATTATTTATATTAACTTTACCATTAATAAAAATCTGTTGAACATCAAACTCAGGAAACATCTCAAATTTAGTATACTTTGCCATAATAAGAGTTCCTAAAAGTATCATCCCTACCATAGCTACCAAAGAGATAGATTTAAATCTTAGTAAAAATGAGAGTATTATGCCATAAATGGCATATATACTTTTCCAAAAACTACTCTCCTCTTTATCTATTTTTTCTAACTTCCCAATAGAAAAAAACTCTTTAGCATGAAGAGGTAAAAAATAAAATGCCTCAAAAAGAGAACTTAAAAGAAGTGTCGAAATCATAACAGGCAAAACCTGCATAAACATACCCATCTTTCCACTCATAATAAGCAGAGGTAAAAAAGAGAATACCGTTGTCATTGTAGATGTCAAGATAGCAGGAAACATCTCCAAAGCTCCATCAATCGTCGCATCTCTCGGTGTTTTACCCATCTCAATATGCCTATAGATATTCTCCGCAACTACTATCGCCTCATCCACCAACATCCCCAAAGCTATCAAAACACCTAGTAGTGTTAACATATTGAGACTATAACCTATAGCATCAGCAAAGATAAGTGTAATCATAAATGATGTAGGAATTCCAAGCCCAACTACAAAAGCAATCCGAAAATTCAGTGTCAAAAATAGAGCAAACATCACTAATATTAATCCAAAAAGAATATTGGAAGAGACTAAATTTAGACGATTTTTAATCCAAGTTGAGGTATCAGCATATGCTTCAAATGAGATCTCTCCTTGGTATTTTCTCCTATAGTTAGCCAAAATTTTTCGAACCTCTTTGGCTAAAGCTATGGCATTGCCTTGCTTATCTTTGGTAATATTGATAGAGATATTGGATTTACCATTGAAATGAGATAGCTGTTTTGGGTCACCCAAATCAAACTTTACTGTAGCAATATCTCTTAGATAAAATCTCTTACCATCTACAGATAATAGTGTTCTCTCTAGCTTATCTTTATCTTTCTCACCATTAATAGTAGAGATATAGAGATGATTACCCTGCTCTTTTATAGTTCCCACAGGAAAGATAGATGAGATAGAGGATATGGCCTTATATACAGCACCCTTAGAGAGACCATAAGCATCTATTTTTTTTTGGTCAAGAGTAATAAGTATCTCCTCATCAGATTCACCACGAATAGAAATCTCATTCAAATCACTAATTAGAGAGAGCTTACTTTTTAAATCATCTGCTATCTCTATTAGTCGTCTAGTACCTACATCTCCAGAGATTGCTACCAAAAGAAGAGGGTAACTATGAAGCAGTACCTTTGCAACAGGTTCATCCATATCAGATGGCAAATCTCTTTTGGTAGTAGAGATTATATCTTTTACATCTCCTAAAATCCGTTGAGAGTCACTACCTGTTTTAATATCAGCTACAATATTAAACCCACCATTTTGAATAGTGCTATAGACTGTATCTATCTCTGATATAGATTTTAAATCATCCTCAATAGTTCTGACCACCATTTTATCTAGTACATCCCCACTTGCCCCCACATAACCACCAGTCACTGAAATTTTATCTAATGTAGATGCAGGAAATATCTCTTTGGCTATATTCTGATAAGCAAAAATAGACATAATAATCATAAATGCCATGAAAATATGATTTAATACAGGTCTATCTATGGCAAACTCCAAGAACTTTTTTACCATGGATTCTTCCTCTTGTAATAATTGGATGAATTATAGCCAAAAGATGTTTTTGCTATGATTATAAAAAAATAGGAACCTATAGGAGTGTATCATTTAAAATCGTATTGATTCTAAACGCTTTTTTATACAGAGAGTTCCCAAAACTCTTTTTTAAATTTTCTATATGTGTTAGGTGGTGAGTATCTGTCCCCATAAAATCCACCATTCTATTTTTAATAAGTCTCTCTACAGTTCTCTGCACTCCTTTGTTATAATATCCACTAATAGAGTTAATATTAACTTGAAAAAGAACCCCTTCTGATTTTAAATATTTATACTGTTCAAAATCATCATGCCAATAGAGATAGCGTTCAGGATGAGCCAAAACAGGTGTGTAGCCATTGAGTTTAATCTCATAAATAGTCTCTTTAATATCTCTAGGTATTGTAAAATAGGAGAGTTCAAACAGGAGATATTTGGGCTGACCAAAAGTTAAAATATCCCTATCTAATAGAAGCTTTTCAAACCGTTCATCGACATAATATTCACAAGCTACCTCAATCTCCATCAAAATCCCCTGTGAATTTAACTCATCTTTGAGTCTATTATACCCCTCTAAAATAGTACTACTACTATTAGCAAACATATCACTACTATGAGGTGTAATAATAAGCTTCTTATACCCTAGTGATTGGAGTTCACGAATTAGCTCAATTGAACTCTCCATATCTTTACTACCGTCATCAATACTAGGAATAAGATGAGAGTGAATATCGACTTTAGATAGTGTTGTTTTTTTTGAGAAAAATGAAAACACTATTTCTCCTCTCTATATCCATATCCATATCCATATCCGTATCCATATCCACCATATCCACTCTTACTAATCTGTTTAACATCATTTAGAATAATACCTGATGAGTGTATCTGATACTTCTCTTTTAACTGATTAAAGTCTGAAATAAAAGCTTCTTCTGCAATATTAGCACGAGCCACAAGTAGAACAATATCACTATACTCTAAAATCAATTTAGTATCAGCAACAATACCAATAGGAGATGTATCAAATATAATATAGTCATAATGCTCCTCTAACTCCTCCAAGGCCTTTCCCAACCTCGGGCTTAATAGTAGCTCTGATGGATTAGGTGCTATAGGACCTGCAGGAAAGAAGTCTAAGTTTTTTGTCTCTTCAACTGATACAATCATATCCATAAGTGGCATATCACTAGAGAGATAGTTGCTCATACCTATTTTATTGCGTACACCAAACTCCTGATGTAATCTAGCCTTTCTCAAATCCAAATCAACTATAAGTACTCGGTTATCTGCATTAGCAAGAACTTGTGCTAATCCTGCTGAGATAGTTGTTTTTCCCTCTCCAGGAACTGTAGAAGAGACCAATATTTTAGTACAACTCCCCTCAGAGATAACAAACTGCAAATTGATTCTAAGTGTTCGTAGTGCCTCTTTGAAAAATCTACTATCTTTAATTCTCGGAAGTACCCCATAAATAGATATATCAGTAAGAGATTCTAAATCTTTTTTGGTTCGTATCTTCGTATCAATAAAACTCCTAATAAAAACCCAAAATATACCTAAAATTAATCCTACAATAAAGCTTACTACTAGAATTAACATTTTTTTAGGCTTTTCTGGTTTATCTGCAACATAAGCATTCTCTAAAACTTTTGTATTAGCAATAGTAGATGCTTTAGAGATTTCAATCTCAATTTTTCGTTGAAGCAAAAAGGTATAAATCTGTTCATTAAGCTCGAAACCTCTCTTTAAATTCTCATTCTTAAGAGTCTTTGATGGCATAGAAGCAAGGAGTGTTTTCTTCTCTCGTATATCACTTCTAAGCACTCGAAGTCTATTTTCAAGACTATTTTGAACCATAAGCATATTGGAGAGAATTGTTGACTTAGCAACAGCCTTATTTTTTCGTAATCTCTCTAAATTAGCAACAATATTTGTATGAATTCTATTAATTGTATTATCCACCTCCTGCTGTTGCTCTATCACCTGTGGATGCTCCATTGTAAAATCCGTCAATAGACTCTGAAGTAGTTTTTTTGCATTTTTTAAATCACTAATCAATGATACTATCTGTGGATTTCTAGTTATTGACTTTTCAATATTATCTTGTTGTAGAGTAAGCTCACGAATAGTCTCTTCACTTTGGATAAAACTATCCATAAGTGGCTGAATAGAGCTACTATCAATACCTGCACTAACCAAAACCACACTATTTAAGACCCCTTGGGATAGACTCCTCCTAAAATTCTCAACAGCTTGAATCTGCAATGCTACTTTATTAACTAAATCCTCTTTTTTATCCATATTCTCTAATACAGCAGCACCTTGACTCATTATCGCAGAACCACTCTTCTCTTGATAGCTCTTAAGCTTCTCTCCCTGCTTCTTGAGACTATGTCTAATATCTTGAATCTGCTTATTTAAAAACTCCAATGTCTGCTCTAACTCAGCTGTTTTATTTTTTAGATTATAGTCTATAAAACTAATTGCAATCTCTTCAGCTATCTTTTGAGCTTTGTCTGCGAGTGTATCATGATATACTATTTTCAAAATACGGTCTGACTTCAAATCAGAAACACTCATATTTTCAATAATTCTATCCTCTTGAGCCATTCTATCAAAACTTCTAAAGATATAGGTTTTCTCTTCTAACTCAAATCTAGAGATAAAATTCTCAATACTACTATTATTCTCCACTGTTACATAGGGGTCGATACCTACCGTTTTAATAACACGAAGTGAGAAATCACTATTCTCTATTTTACTATTATAGGTGTGTACATTATCGTACCCAACAGCATCAACCTTAAGCCTAAATCGCTTACCATTAACAGGAATAATCTTAAAATCCTCTCCGTATAACTCCCTATTTTCATATTTAATATCAATTTTTAGATTAGAAAAGTTCTCTAACTCTATCTTTCTAAAATTTTTTTGAATAAAATACTCTCGACCAACATCAAGCTTATCAATAATAGTACCAATAAACTTTTTGGACATCAATGTTACCTTGGCGAGTTGAAGTCTCTCTTCGCTCATGCCCCCACCCAATAAATCTCCTGGATTTAAAAGCTCTCCTAACTTACTACTACCCTTTTCACCCTCAAGAGCAATAGTTACACTAGAGCTATAGATAGGTCTAGTCCAATAGAGATATGCTACAGCTATAATAACTATCAAAAAAGCTGTAAAGATAATAGTTACCCAATTCTCTTTTAATTTAGAGAAGAGTTCACGAATATCAATCTCATCCTCTTCTATGAAGGTAGTTTGATTCTCATTCATACATAATAACCACTACTTAGAGACATATTTAATAGCCAAAAAGGTTGACGCAACACTAGATATAGCCTGAATAATAGGGAGATAGTCTTGAACGCCTACTTTAAAGGCTTTTGAAGTTTTTGGCTCAACATATACAATACTATTTGGATTTAATACCAAATTATGAATATTTAAACTATCAAAGTTTTGTAAATCTAAAGTTGTTAACCTATATTTACCCTCTACCTGAGTAATGATACGAATCCTATCCAAAAGTGCATGGTCTGTCATTCCCCCTGCATGAGATATAGCTTCTATTACAGAGATATGATTACCCTCTATAGGAACAATTCCCTGTTTATTGACCTCTCCAAGAACATAAACTTTATGATTCTTAACTGAAGCTTTAACATATGGTTGTTTAAGATAGCGACTATAATCTTTTGTTAATTTAACACTTAGCTCTTTTGTGGTAAAACCTTGTACCTTGACCTCTTTTAATAGAGGCAGATAGATAGTTCCATCACTTTCTACCACATATCTATTTTTAGGTTCATTATTAACAGAATTTAATAGACTAGAGTCTCTTAAAATATTAGATTTTTGATTCATATTATAGACATCAATCGCCAAAATATCATCTGGCATAATCCTACTCTCATAACTTATATCAATCTCTTGTGATGGGCTAATATTTGACTCTGAACTACTATCAAACATTCGATAATCTTTAACACTACAGCCCGAAAAAAGTGCTAATATCATACTTCCTATAATTAAAATTTTCATTAATATCTCCATATTCTTTCATCTGTTATTTTAACATAATTATATAAAAACTATCGTTAAGAGATATTCCTATAAAAGTTTAAGTCTTGTTATTAAAAGAGAAAAATCAACTCTTCTCTTTTAGAACTATTATTTTTTATAATTTAATGATATAGATGAAAATTATCAGGAGTAATCTGTGGATATTTCCCCTCTTGATACTCTTTGACAGCATCAATAACTGTTTTTCTCTCAGCTCCACAATAAAAGAGAGTTATACCTAACTGCATAGAGACTTTCACTGCTCCAGGTCCTGCATGTGGTGTAAGTACAGCATCCACACCAAGCTCTTTAAGTACCTTAAAAATTGCAGGTCCTGTTGGGTCTTCATTTTTTATCACCTCTAACTTATTTGTTGCTTCATCATAGATACCAAAATATTTTGCTTTTCCAAGCACTTTAGTAATGGCACTATCCTCTCTATTCATCTTCAATGGTGATGCAAATTTCATATGTATTCCTTGGTTGTTATTTTTGTGGGAATATATCAAAAAAGTACTTTTATTATCATGATGTTTTTTATTAATTTTTTCCTCGCTCACAATTCAACTTGTTCCACCTCAGAGAGAATGAGTTATGAGTTAGAATAAAATAATAGATTTTGGTAAGATAAGTTAGTTGAATTTCTTACTAAAATAAGTTTTATATTATACTATTTTTAGTATTATGGCAATGTACTAAAATTAGTAGTATATCATTCTATTTTTAGTACTAAAAAACAATAGGATAAATCATGAAAACCAACCAACTAGTAAGCGTTGCATTTCCCAATGGAATTTTAAATATTTATCATAAATCACAGATGGGAAACCTAAAAGATGTATTTAAATTGGGTAACAAGTATAGAGTTTTGGATGACAAAGAGCCGATAAGATTAAATCAGTTTATAAATAGAAAAGATGTTAAAGAGTTTATAAAATCGGCTAAAGAGATACAGGGTGGAGATGAATCAAATATATGGTATAAGAGAGGAAAAGGCAAAGGTGTTCAGTATTTTGGTAACTTGCATTTTATAATATATTGTGCAGAGATGTTGTCACCTAAATTTCATTGGCATATTATAGATACATTTATTAGTAGTCATATCTTGAAATCTCGTGATGATGGGGGAGATGATTTCAAAGAGTTAAATGAACATCTAAATCAACTAGGTGATAGAGTAGAAGGAAAAAATAATCGAGGTCTATTTATTCAAGTGGCACTTAAGTTGAGATTGAAAATTTTTGGTGAAAAAATAATGAATAGTTTTAATCAAGATAAACAAAATGGAAAATTAGCTAAAAACTTTAATATTTGGAATAGTGAATATGCAAATAGTGTTCATCAGGATAGGAGAGTAAGAT
>CAZSHP010000036.1:0-18103 GCA_964606545.1 uncultured Sulfurovum sp.
CTCCTGTAACATGGATGAAAACCATGGATCCTAACCGCTAGACGAAGGGGCCATTTGATAACTTATGGACGAAAGTATATCAAAATAGTCTTAAAACTTTCTTAAAAAAAGCGAAATTCTATTCAATTACGAAATTTTTCTCAAAAAATATGAGAAAAACTTCTATTCTATAACTCAAATAGCTTTAGAGAGTATCGAGACTTGACCTCATTGAGAGTTCTGCTCTCTAGCTCTTTAATAGCTTCAGCTGTATGTTTTATATACCCATCCAATATCTGCTCCTCATCGACTGAGAAGTTAGAGAGTACGAAGTTTACTACTTGAGCTTTATATTGAGGTTTGCCAACTCCCATACGAACACGGATATACTCTTTTCCCATTACAGCATCTATCGAACGTAGACCATTGTGACCACCATGACCACCACCTTTTTTAAAACGCAATGCTGAAAAAGGCAAATCTATATCATCATGAACTACTATAATATCATCTATATCTATTTTATAGAAGTTTTTGACAGATAGTATACTCTTGCCTGATAGATTCATATAGGTCATAGGTTTGAGAAAAAGGGTTTGGTTTAATTTGTATAGTTTTCCAAAAAAAGAGTTTTTGGAGACATCTATCGCTCCAGAGTCATAGACAAGCTTGTCTATAACTCTAAAACCGATATTGTGTCGTGTCTGTTCGTATTGGACTCCAGGGTTACCTAGTCCTACGATTAAGCGCATGATTTATTTTGCTTTGATAACACCACAGATAGCAACATCTGGTCTATCCATAAGACGACAGTTTGCTGGTGCTTCAATATCTCTGATGAGGATTGAATCATCTCTATCAAGAGGTGTAACATCAAGAGTGAAATTAGATGGCATATCTTCGATAGTACCTCTTACTTTGATTCTCTTTTTAGATTGAACCAATACACCTTTGTTTTTAAGACCTTTTGGAGTACCTACTGTTTTTACTGGAATCAAAAAGTTTGTCTTTTGATTTGGTACTGCAACTCTAAGGTCAACATGAACAACATCACCATTTACTGGGTGTAGTTGATACTCTTGAATTACTGTTTTAAGCTCTTTGTCATCTACTTTGAGATTTAGTGTCAATCCCTCTTTTGCTCTTACAGCCTTTACAAAGTCACCTCGCTTAAACGCAGCTTGAATATTCTCTACACCATTTGCATAGATGTTAGCTGTTAGATAACCATCTCTTCTTAGCCTCCTAGCTGGGGCTGAGCCGATACTCTCTCTAGTAATACCTTCTAACATTTCTGTCCTTATATTTTAAAATTAGGAGCGAATTATATCTAAATACTTTTAAGCTTCTACTCTTTTTCTATTTAAACTTGATAGAGTTACCTCTTTTAGATTAGAGATATAGACATCAATATCTTTTAAGACTTTAGACTCTTTTTTGAGCCTACTCATAGCCAATAGCTTACTATTTTCATTCTCTAATATCTCAACTTTATTACTGTAATCTTTTAATTTTTTCTCAATCTGTTTAAATTGGTCTTTTGATATTTGTAGATAGTTTTCATCTGTGAGTTCTTGGATATTACTCTTCAACAGAGCTATACTCTTGTCTCTCTCATCTATTATATCTCCTAATCTCTTTATCTCTATAGATAATTCGTTATTATCAGCTTGATTTTTTGGACTCTCCTTTTCTACTCTCTCATCTATTTGAGCAATCTTCTCTTTGACCCTCTCTAACTTCTCCTGAACTCTATACAACTCATCCGATTTTTTTCTTAGAAAATTTGATTTTTGTAGAAGTTGATGTCTACATACAATGCCCTCATCAACTAATCTATCAAGTTGATTCTTTTTCTCTATATAAGCACTCTCTAGCTCATCTAATCTCTTCTCTTTTTCGCTGATAATACCATTTAAGCCTTGAGATTTAGACTCTGCTACATTTATGGCTCCTCTCTTAGGTAAAAACCAAGCTATAACCAATCCTAAAAAAAGAGCTACTACCAAACAGAAACCTATAGATTCTACCATACCATATCCTTTCAAATTACAACATAAATTGTTTAATATTATTATATTATAATTTTCTAAAGAAAATGATTAAAATAGTTGTTTTTTGTTATAATTAGCGTTACTCGTCATCAGACTCTTTTAAATCGAATATATCCTCTAAATTATCTCTATCTACCTCTTCTTGTTCAGAGGAGACACCTATCCCTTGAAGTTTAAGTTTCATATCAGATGGATTAGTAGCATTTTCTAATACAACCTCTTCACTAATTCTCCCACTATGGTGTAAATCTAATAGTGCTTGGTCAAAAGATTGTGAACCATATATCTCTTTTCCCTCCTCTATGGTATCGAGTATCTCATAGTCTCTATTTTCACCAATCAACTCTGCAATCCTAGCTGTTCGTTTCATCACCTCTACAGCAGCTGCTCTTTTGCCATCAACTGTCTTGACCAATCTCTGTGATACGACCCCTTCTAGTACAGATGCCAGTGTCATTCTGATACGGTTCTGCTCCTCTTGGGGAAACATACCTATGACTCTGTTGATAGTCTCTTTTGCATCAAGTGTATGGAGTGTGGAGAATACCAAGTGACCAGTATTGGCTGCATGAAGTGCTATCTCTATAGTCTCCAAATCACGCATCTCACCTACTAGTATAATATCAGGGTCTTCTCTAAGTGAAGCTTTGAGTGCATTTGAGAAGGAGTGTGAATCCTGTCCTATTCCCCTTTGGGAGATGAGACACTCTCTATCTTGATGCACAAACTCTACGGGGTCTTCGACTGTAATTATATGTCTCTTTTTTGTTCTATTTATTCTATCAATCATAGCAGCTAGAGTTGTTGATTTACCTGAGCCTGTAACACCTGTGACCAAGATTAATCCTCTGTGCATATCTGCTAGTTCTGCTATAACAGGAGGTAGTTTTAGCTCTTCGAGAGTTAGAATCTTGACAGGAATAATTCTCATAACACATGAGAGTCCATCAAGCTGATAGAAGAAGTTGACACGAAAACGGTTATCTTCATCTAGTACATAGGTACAGTCAAGCTCTTTTGTAGTTACAAGGGTATTATACTGCTCTGGTTCTAAAATAGCTTGTGCTATACCGTCCAACTCTTCATGAGTCATCAGTTTGCTTCCAAGCTTGAGTAGGTCACCATTGACTCTAAGGCGAATAATAGAGCCTGATTTTAAATGTAGGTCACTCCCTCCATTGTGGATTAGGTTTTTTAGATAGAATTGTAATCTTTTTTCCATATCTTATACTTTCTTAATTTTTTATTAAAGTATATCATAAGCAAATTAATTTAATAAAAAAATATGTTAAAAAGTGAAAAATTTAGAAGTAGAGAATAATTTGTTATAATTGGAGAATTCAACAAATAAGGTACAAAATGAAAAAAATCATATTTATACTATATCTACTTACAACTCTCTCTTTTGCCGATAAAAATGAGGTAAAACTTTTTATTATTGGTGCATCAACGGTACACAATACTACTCCATCAGAGATGGGGTGGGGTACTGCCCTAAAAGAGTATGCTCTAAACCCCAAAAATATATTTAACTTAGCAAGAGCAGGTTCAAGCTCCAAGAGCTATAAGGTCTGTAGTAGTAAACCATCTGAATGTTACAAGAGTAGAAATTGGGAAAATACAAAGAGTCTAATAAGACACACAGATATAAGTGATGGAGCCTATCTATTGATACAGTTTGCTCATAATGATGAGGATGAATCAAGAGCAGATGTCTATACTGTAGCAGGTAGAGGTAATAGTTTTTATAAAGAGTTGAAAGTTTTTGTAGATGAGGCAAGAGCATTAGGAGTGATTCCTATCCTATCTACTCCCACTGAGAGAATGAGAAAGAGAAAAAATCATAACCTAGAGAGAACACACAAAAGAGCAGATGGAGACTATGGAGAGACAGTTAGAGATTTGGCAAAGGATAGTGGTGTACTACTGATAGATTTACAAAAGAAATCATATAGTGAGTTTAATAAATATAGAGACACAGAGGCTATTATGAAAAAATTTGCCTTTGATGATACGACCCATTTTAGCCCCAAGGGAGCTAAAATTGTAGCTGGTTGGGTAAAAAAGTTAATATGTAAAACCAAAGATAAGAGGCTCTACTCTATATTTAAGTGATTCTCCTCTTCTCATATCCTAGAGCGATAATTAGAAATAGAGTTATCATAATAGTATCATAGAATGTAAATTTAGGAATACCTGTTCTAACTAGAGTAAACACTTTTGTTATAACAAATGCGTATATGATTATAAGTTTTGGAGCATATACTATAACCTCCTCAAAGAAGTAGTCTATCTTTTTGACCAAAAAACCTGAGAAAAAGGCAACAACTACTACTCCTAATATCCCTAGATTGTACATACCAAAGGCGACAATCCCAGGGGGGACAATCCCCTCTCTTCTACCATAAAAAAAATAGGTGTTGGTATATATCGTATTTTTATCCATACTACTAAACCAAGAGTATGGGACAAGCTTACCTCTCAATCCTGATACGAAATCCTCAAAATAGACAAAATCATAATTTTGATGAACCGAAAACTCCAATGCTGTTTGGTCAAAGTTGAAAAAGACTAACATATTGAGAACAGATTGCATAATATTTGTAGGATTGGCTATAACAAATTTTCCACTCTCCATATATGCTTCAAGTGCAGGAATAGCAAAGATAGCCAAGAGAAAAAAGAGTACAAAATGCAAAAGGTAGCTTTTTCTATTTTTTATAGATATATAGAATAGATAGAGTAGAAATAGACTAATTACAGCCTGTTTACCTTTGAATAGAATAAACCTAGAAAATAGAGTAACCCCAAGCCCCATTAATAGCATCACCCATACCCAAAAACCTCGACGATTCTCTAACATAAAAAAGATAATAATAGCCAATAGAGAAAAAGGGATAAATCTATAGACAAATATAAATGTTTTGCTAATCCAATACTCTGCTCCATGTCCAGAACGCACAGCTTCGGATGCCTCGATAGCTCTCTGCATCCCTCCAAATTGAGAGGCATAGATAAATAGTGAAGAGAAAGCTAGAAGTGCGAGAAATAGTCCTATTGCAAAAATTAGATTTATCTCTTTTGAGAAGATAGTAACAACCCTCTCTGTGAGTAGATATTTTTGTACTTTTGTTTTTTTGACGCTAGATACACCCAAAAAGAAGAAGTTGATAAATATAAAAATAACAGCGAAAGAGCTGTAGCTATAGAACCTATCTAACCCATGGTCTTCGACTCCAAGGTCTAACATTTTATAGTCCAAAAATAGGACGGTATCATTTAATATAAAGCTTAATGGTATCAAAAGATACTGTATCGCCCAAAAGAGTAAAAATACAGTAACCATACTCCACCCCTCTTTGACATTGATTACGATATATCGAATAATATAGATAAAAAAAGAGAAATAAAGTATAAAAAGTGCTACTATATCTATCTGTTCTGCCATCAGGACTCCATTTTATATAATAAAATTAATATTTTTCTAAGTATATAACATAATATATTAAAATTAGTTAATAGTAGGTAATAGTATAGTGGTAGATAATACACACTTAAAATTTTTTTTTATAAAAAATCTTTTTTCTCTTTTATTTAAGAGTAAATTTATCCGATTTGAACTATAATCCTTGACACAAATCAAGAAATAAGGATATTAAATGGCAACAGTAACATTTAAAAATGATATAGTATGTAACCTAGCTGGTACAGAGATTAATGTAGGAGATGTAGCTCCAGTAGTAACAGTAGTAAACTGTAATCCAATGCTAAAAGATGAGATAGTTGGTGGAGCTCAAGATGATGTTCAATTAGTAATCGTAGTTCCATCACTAGATACAGGTGTTTGCGATGCAGAGACTAGAAGATTCAATACAGAGGTAGCTTCACTAGAGGGTGTTAATGTTAAAACTGTATCTATGGATTTACCATTTTCAGCAGCAAACTTCTGTTCAGTAGCAGGAATTGATAATATCGCTGTATGTTCAGACTTTAGAAACAAAGATTTTGGTAACGCTTATGGTGTTCTTCTTGCAGATGGCCCATTAGCAGGTGTTCTTGCTAGAGTTATATTTGTAATCGGTAGAGATGGCAAAGTTGCATATAAGCAAGTTGTTCCAGAGATTACACAAGAGCCTGACTATGATGCTGTACTAGAGGCAGCAAGAGCTGCTAAATAGGCATAAAATTTTCAATATAACATCTTCTTCTCCTAGATAACCTCTAACTATAGAGGTTATCACCATTAATCATCTTATAAAACTATATTTGATTATTTAGCTTAATGAACTCTCTGTATTGCATATCTCTATATATCTTCTCTTTTATCTTTCTTAGATAACCCTCTGAAACCTCATCTAGTTTTTCCAAATCTGTAGTAGATATAGCTCCAACACTATCTAGTATCTGTTTTAGAGTCTTCTCTATATTTTTTTCATTTAACATTTTAGAGCTTTTTACAGCCTCAAAAGGGTTTCTAGTACTATCAAGCACATCTAATGCACTCTCATCATCTAGTATCTTTGCTACCTCTTTAAGTGTTTGTGGTGTAGATATTGCCTCTTTTTCAACTGCTCCATCAGCACCTTCTGTTTTTACTATCCATTTGTAGAATCTATCGAGATTATTTTTATTTAAAAACTCTACTCTAGCTTCATCCCACTCTAGCCATTTTCTAAAGGTAGGTTTCCCTAGAGTCTCATAAAATATAGTATAGAGTTTTCTAACCTCAAATTTACTATAGCCATCTTTTCTCATATTTGATAGGAGTTTAAATGCGTAGTACTGTTTTTTGACATCTGCTGGTCTCTTTCCAACTTTGCTTCCTATCTCTTCAAAACTGTAACCTTTTATATCTTTTAGTCGTATTACTAGTTTGGCTTTGGCAAATCCATTCCAGTGTTTAACTCCTGTGATATGTCTCATACCCATTAGCACATCTTCGTCATACTCTGCTGTATACATCTTGACATCTAATCCATGTTTGATAATATTTTGTAGACTCGGTTTTAGCTCCTCTACATCATAGTTCTCTGCAATATATTTTAGTGTAGCTAGTCTCCTATTTCCCTCTATTATGTAGCAATTTCCATCTCTATCAATCTCTTTTGCAACTATCATCTCTATATATATAAAATCATTTTCAATGACACTCGTGACTAGTTCAGATATATCATCTTTTAGTTTATTATATATTTTTAACTGACTTGTCCTCTGTATTATTTTATCTACAGAAACCTCTTTAAAATCAAAATTATCATCGTATCTTAAGTTTTCTGGGTCAAAAAATAGTCGTTTTAGCTTTATTTTCTTAGTATTCAAAATTCACCCTATAAGTTTTTTATAAGTTTAGCATAAGTTTCACATAAGAATACTCTTTTTCTGCAAATTTTTAATTTTTAAGCAGATTTAATTCAATAGTAGTTACCAATTATTGCACTATAGCATAATCCCTATATCATCAATAATATGGTCAACAAGAGATTTACCACACAAATCGACTTTTGACCTCTCATAAGCTAAACACTTATCACTAATAGGGATATTACCTCTCTCGTAGAATCTAATATTATAATTTTTGTCTCTAACTGTAATCGCTTCACTATTGTTTATAATATGAGGGGAGAATGGGATGTCTATTATTCCGTTTTTAATAGAGTTAAATACCTGTCTCCACAAGGTATCAGCAGGGTCATTGAAGACAGCCTCCATAATATCATCTACCATCTCTGTTAGATTCGCCTCCTCCTCTTCATCTGTTATATGTGGAATTCCTCTTAACATATTTAGGGTATATTGGGTATTTTTAACAGCAGATGCGTTTACCTCTTTTGTAGGGATTCCAAACGCCTCATCTCTAGTTTTGGTTATCATCTTGTCAGCTCGTATCATAGAGGCTATAACAGTAGATGTGTTGATAAGTGAATCAGAGAACTCTTTGTCTCGTGGGAATGCACCCATCCATTGGTGATAGACTAGGTGGATGTTAGCATCTCCACAGCCAATTTTATTGGCATATTTTCTAGCCATCTTCTTAATCACATTTGAACTAACTATATCTTGGGACATAGAGCCTGTTTGTGAAAAACTTACAGAGAATGATTTGACCCCCTCTTCTAGTGATAGTAACATCTCTAGTAGTTGGATAACTATAACAATAGCAGGTGGTTGTAGTGTTGCAGATAGTGGACCAAATGACTCTCTATTGATAGGTTCGTTTAGTTTTGAATAATCAGCACAGATTTTCTCCACATATTTCCAGTACAAAAAGGCTTTGTCTAGTGGAAAATTTTTGGAGTAGGGGAGTAGATAGGTGATTGGGCCACCCTCTATCTCAAAAATTCCACTTGCTAGTGCTACCTCTATTAGAAGTCTAGCATCAGGTGTTCCATGTCTCAAACTTATGGGGGTATCGTAGTGAGTTACCATTTTTCTAGTAGTTCTATATCCATGATTGATGAGTGGATAACCATTTAGCATATTCTCATCATTCTCTTCAGAGAGAGCCAACATCTTTTTTGCCATCTCGTAGTCATTTAGCCGTGTATTGCTATCTATTGTAAGAGGGAGAACATCTACTCCTGCTTGTGTAAACTCTCCATATAGCTCAAAAACCTTGTCATAGGTAGGAAATCCTCCACGAGGTTGTACTAATATCTTGTTGGAGTTTTTAAATTTGTGTGAAATAAATAGATTTTTACTAGCACCCGATATAAACTCTCGTATCTCATCAAAATCGAAACTATCACTGTATGGGGTTCGTGTAATTATCTCTCGTTCTCTTTGAAACATTAAAATTCACCTCTCAAAGTAGATTCTATAATATCTAATCCTTCGTTTAGGTCTATCTGGTGAAATACCAAATCATAACCATAAGCTTTGTATTTTGGTACTATCTCCTCTTGGGTTGCTTCTCCTACGGAGAGATTCCCACCTATTGCAAATAGTACATTACCCAAATCAAATCGGCTTTTGTGAAATAGTAGCTCTCTACTCCACCCCTCTGCTTCACCATTGAGCGATGATATAAGTAATAAATCAGCATCTGTCTCTATAACAGCATCTATAAACTCTTCCAGATAGGTATTTACCCCCAAATTAAATACCTCAAATCCTCTCTCTTTTAGGGAAATCTCTATTAGCCTATTGGCTACAACATGAATATCATTCCCGACAACACCTGTGACAACTCTCATCTATCTACCTTATTTTAGTGATGAAATTTTATCGGATATTGTTTAAGATTAGGTGGATAGATTGAGTATCCTTTGGAGAAACTTCTGTAGTTACTAGGGGGAGTGATTTTAACCCTTATGAGATTTGAATCATATTTTATATAGTTTTGCTTATTTACTTAAGAAATTATAAATATTTTTAAGTAAATTAAATGCAAAAGCATTGTATAATTAATTTGATATTTTATAAGAGTAAAGGAATAGTAATGAGAGAAGAGTTAGAAAAAATTTCAAACAAATATAAACTAAATAATTTTACAAAACAGTTAACTACAATAGATGATAATATAGAGATTAAAATAGGCTTTTTAGGTGAGTTTAGCTCTGGAAAATCTACTCTGATAAATGCTATTTTAGAGAAAAAAATTCTACCTGCTATGGATAAACCTACGAGTAAAACTGTTGTGGCTATTGAAGCGAGAGATGAGCTATCCGAAATTGAATACTATAGAGTAGGAGAGAAAAAGTTAAAAAATATATCAGCTGTAGAGTTTTCGGATATTGCACTCTCCAATGGTGATGATAGAGCGATGCTTAGAGTCCCCTCAAATGAGTTTATTCAAGATGGATATATAGTGATAGATACACCTGGTATCTCTTCGTTGGACAAGAGTGATGCTGATATTACATATGGTTATCTGCCATTTTTGGACTGTGCAGTTATCTGTAACCATATTCAAAAAGGGAGTTTAACAAAATCTATTATCGAGTTTATAAAAAAAGATGAGATAAGACCCATTATCAATAACTTACTATTTGTTATTACCAATAGTCATCTAAAATCTCCAAAAGCCCAATTTAACATCAAAAAAGAGATAGTCTCCCAACTAGAGAGCCTAAATAAAAATAGCGACTTGGGGATAAAAAATATAGAGAGCAAGGTTGTTATGGTCTCTGCTCTGGAGGCTATAGAGGGTAAAGAGGGGTATTCATTGGATGCGTTAAAAGATAGTTTTTCTGATATATTTATCAAAAGAAAATCTATTTTAATTCAAGAGAGAGTAGAAAAAGAGTTAAAATCAATCTCTGGACAACTTCTCGATGCTCTAATCTACAAGAGAGATAATCTTGACCTAAATATTGATGAGTTAAAAGAGAAAGAGTACTATTTGGAGAATAGTATAGATGAGTTTATTGAGAGAAGAAAAAATATTCTCAAAGAGTTAACTATACTACAGGATAAAATATATGAGTTGGTTAGCTCTATCTTCTCTAACTATATACCACATCTAGTTGATATAAAAAAGAGTGAGGATGTAGAACCACTAATAGAGAAGATGGGTGCAGAGGTATCAGTAGAGATTAATAGAGTAATATCTGAACATTTTGAGATGGGAAATATCTCTGATAAGAGTGAATCTTTTTCAGAAGTTGGAAAAATGCTTGATGAGCTTCTGCAACAGATAGATGTAGGTAAGGATATTGGGGTAGTTGTCTTGATTGAGATATTGACACTAGGAACAGCAGGGATTGCTGGACTACTTGGGTTCTTTTTGAGAAGTAGTTCAGATATACTACTCAACACAGAGGGTAGAAATAATCTGAAATATGTAGCTCAATATATCAAAAGAGTAAACCCAATGGAGTCTCTAGGAGATAGAATAGGTGCTGTGATAATAGAGAAAAAGATGACATCAAAGCTTGATGATTTATCTCAAAAGATTTCAAATGATATTATTCATGAAGTGGAAGAGATACTTAGAAGAGTTGTATTTAGTATGATAGAGGAGAAGCTAGAGAGTGAGCAGAATATGCTAAATCAAATATACGAAGAGAAGTCAAATAGAACAGAGGAGTATATTGCTCTATCACAAGAGTTGAGCGACGATATTTTGGAGTTGCAACTAATACAGAGAGGTTGATATGTCAAGTTTTATAGAGAAAGAATTTAAAAATATCTCTATAGAGAGTAGAGACTACTTCTCTAATACTATCTCTATTGATAATTTTTATCGAGATATAGTTAGTGATTTGGCATTTTGGAAAAATATAAGATTACAGGTAGATATAGATAAGAAGATAGCTGATATGGAACATCGAGCCTTTAATCTACTTATTGATAGAGTTGAGTTAGAGAAGAGAAGTAGTAGAATTGAGGTAGGTGTAATTGGTAGTTTTAGTAGTGGAAAATCTACTTTTATCAATTCACTCTTTGGCAAGGCTGTATGTCCTATGGCTGTACACCCTACAACCTCTTCTATTACAAAATTCTATTATGGTTATCAGGAAGAGATAAGAGTTAATGGTAGAAAGATAACAAAAAGAGAGTATCAAAACATATCTCAACATCTAAAAGATGACACACAAGATAGCCAAACAAAATATATTGAGTATGCCTATCCCTTTGATGGATTTAACTCTATAATACTATATGATACCCCAGGGTTTAACAATAGCCTCAATAGTAATGATACAGAGGTGACAATGAAAACACTAGAGAGTGTTGATGTTATCTTTTTTGTTATAGACATCTCAAAAGGTGCTGTAGATATGGAGTCTATCAAGAGAATTCATACACTAAAAGATAAGAGGGTCTACTGTATATTGAACAAATCTGATTTGAAATCACCAAAGGCTATAGCTAAAATAAAAAAGGAGATAGAGTCAGAGAAGCTATTTTTAGAAGTTATAGAGTACTCAGCTATAAAAGTCCTCAAAGAGGGAGAAAAAGAGTATTTTGAAGAGTATATAAACCATATAGAGAATAATCTAATACCAAAAGAGAGAGAGTTCAAAACAGTTATTCAGGGTTTGAGAAAAGAGGTCTTGGGTAGAGTAAAAAATAGAGTTGAATATCAACTAAAGATAGATGATAAACTCCTCATCATTGATAGCTTTTATAAAGTAGCAAAGAGTCAAAAAGCTAGAGTGGAGAAGATGCTAGGTAATCTAGCAAAAAGCAAACAGTTCACTCTAAATCAAAAATTAAAACTTGATAGATATAACTATCACAAAGATAGCTATGCTCTAGTAAAAGAGATGTTAATAGGATTAGAGAGTGGAGAGTTAAAAAGAGAATTAAATAGATTTTTGAAAGGCAAAAAGAGAATATGTTAAAAGTGTATAAGGAGGAGAAAAATAGACTATTACAGAAGTATAATACTCTGCTAAGTCATAAAAATCTATTTCCTATAGAGGGGTTGACCTCCTCACAAAAGAGTATAACAGTAGAAGATGTTGAGAAAAAAAGAGAACAGCTAGAGAGTGAACACTTTCTCGTTAGCTTTACAGGACAGATAAAAGCAGGAAAATCAACGATAATTAACGCCTTGGTGTTTGGAGATGAGATTGTCCCTGCTGATGACACTCCACACACAGCCAAGATAACAATTATCAAATATGGTCAAACTCCTAGATTAGAGGCTACACTATATAGTCAAGATGAGTGGCAAAAACTCAAAGATAACCGAGAGTTTTACGAAGAGTTTCTAAAATCAGATATAGAGAAATCTATAAAAGAGGGGATATTTGTCCAAGAGATGATTCAATCTACTCCAAAACTCATTGAGGAGAATAGCTTGGATAATTTAGTAGAGTTTGTAACAAAAAATGGGAAATATACACCTTTTGTCAATAGTGTAACACTCTACTATCCCAATGATATTCTAAAAGAGATAACAGTAGTAGATACCCCTGGAACCAATGACCCAAATCAACTAAGAGATAGAGTGGCAAAAGAGTGGATAGATAAGACTCATGCAAGTATCTATATCACCTATGCAAACCAAGCGATGGATGAGGTAGATATAGAGTTTATAGACAATTTTCTATTAAGAGTACCAAAAGAGCAGAAGCTTACAGTTATAAATAAAATAGACTCTGTAAATGGGATAGATGGACTCAATGAGTATATTGATGAGCTATTTCAAGATGAGAGACTAAAAAATAGAGAGATTTTAACTACAAAAGATAGTCTAGTAACAGTAAGTGGACTAGGTGCATTGATAGACAAGATGTTAGAGTCAAGAGGATTTGATGAACTCTCTTTGGATTTACAATTTTATGCTAAACAGCTTGATGAAAAGGGTTTTTTAGAACCACAAAATCATAAATTTGGAGAGTTAGAGACTATTATTGAGCAGAAGTTGATAGATAGTAGAGGAGAGAATATTTTAGATTCTCACTCAAAATTTATTGAGTCTCTCTTCAATAGTAAAATAATGGGTATCAAAAAGAGACTAGAGGCAGAGAAAAGCTCCCTATCATCTCTCTTTAAGACCAAAGAGGAGCTAATAAAACTACAATCATCTGTAGACCAAATAGTAGGAAGTGTCAAAGATGAGCAGAAGATTATAAAGAGCAGATTTGACGGACTACTAAAAAGAGAGATAGATGAGTTTACGAGTAGAGTAAATAGGCTAAATGAGAAAAATATAGAAAAAGCAAAATTAGAGATAGAGTCTATAAATTTTGTAGAGAACTATAAAAATGAGGTCTCATGGATAATCAAAAAAATTCTTGATGAGAACTTTGATGAGCTAAAAGAGTTGATAAAACCAACCATAGATAAGCTCCATAGAAGTACCCAAAAGGAGATAACTGACCTAAAACAGAAGTTAGCCCAAGAGAATAGAGATATAGAGTTAGGTGTAACCTATCAGACATTCAATATCTACTCAACAGAGCTAATGTATGGCATAAAGAGTCTAGTTGATAAATCATTTGAGAGAGAGAAAATAGATAAAGTAGTAAAAGAGAATATAAACTCTTGGGAGAGATTTTTTAGTACAAAAAAGACCTTTATCAAAATCAACTCTGCACTAATGGATAGAATCAAGATATTTTTTGAAAACAGCTCATTGAGGATAATAGAGGTTTTAGAGTATAGAATCAGAAACTACATTGGAGAGACAATTTTACATAATATTACAGATGAACTTCAATCACAATTTAAATTAAAACAGTCCGATATAGAGAAGTATAGAGAGGATACAAAAGAGAAAGAGAAGCTAATCTATAAACATAAAAATAGTAAAGAGGCACTAGAGAGGGAGTTAAGAGAGATTAAGTCTCTTTTGGAGGGATAATTTATTACAGTCCCTATTATGATAAATAGTACCCAACACCTTTTTTGTTCTTAAATAAATCAGAAGGTAATTTTTTTTTGAACTTTCTGATAAATGATTTTACAGCGTCCTGACTAGGTGATTTATCATAGTCCCACATATACTCATACATCATATCATAGCTTACTATACTATTTTCAGAGAGGAGTTTGAAAAACTTCGTCTCTTTTTGTGTTAGTTGTATGGTTTTTTTATCTACAAATAGAGTACCACTATCATAGTCAAATTTGAGATTATCATCTAATATTCTCATATTAGATAGTTTAAAATAGTCCAAAAATTTATCTAGTAGGGTTAGGATTTTTTTTGTAGTTAGTGGTTTTGTGACATAAGTTATAATATTTAGGTCGATAGAGTCGAGAAGATAGTCTGTATTAGTATAGGCAGAGACTATTACAATAGGTAGAGTTTTATCATACTCTCTAATAGATTTACAAAGAGTAATTCCATCTGTATTTGGCATGTTTATATCTGTAATTATAATATCAATTTTGTTTTGATTTTCTATATATATATCATAAGCCTCATCACCATCTGAAGCGATGAGTAGTTTATCAAAAAAATTCTTTAGTATCTCTACAATATTTTTCTGTAGGTTTTGGTCATCCTCTACATATAGAACTGTTTTACTTTTTAACAATTTGTATTTTGTATTTATCATCTCACTAACCTTATTGTAAATGTAGCACTATTATTTTGACTTGTTACCTCTAATTTTCCACTAAAATGTTTTTCTATAATAACTTTAGAGACATAGAGTCCTAGTCCTAGATTTGTTGACTCTTTGGATGTTTTGGTTGAGAAGTGTGCATCAAATATTCTATCCATACAGTCATCACTTATTCCTCCTGCCTCATCTGTAATTGAGATAATATACTCATCCTCTTTTACTTTAGTTTTTATCTTGATAGACGCTCCATTTTTAGAAAAATCTATGGCATTTTGAACTATATTTATTATAACCTGCATAAACTCATTTGGATATATGGAGACTTTTGTATCTTGGGCAAACTCTTTTTGTATAATAATCCCTTTTTTATTTATCTGATTATCTAAAAAGTTCAGAGACCTATCAATAAGTGGTAGGATATACTCCTGTTCTATATTTTTTTGTGGTTTATAGAACTCTCTAAAATCATCAATCGTTTCAGATAAAAACTCTGTATGTCCCTCTATCTCTTCGAGTTTTTTATCTATATGCTCAACATCAATTTTGTCTCCCATCATCATCTTAAATCGCATATTGGAGGCTATAGATGCTATTTTGCTAATTGGTTGTCTCCATTGATGAGAAATCATGCTCAATAGTTCACCAGCTTGAGCCAATCTAGCTTGTGAAAACATCGCTTTATTGCTATCTTTTATCGCTTTTTCGTAACCTTTGATGAGATTATTTATAATTTTTGAGAATATTATAGAGAAGATTATAGAGATGATACTTAGGATAAATAGTAGTTTGATATTCTCTCGTGACTCCTCGTAGAGTTTCTCTTCCCAAACTTTTTTCTTCTGATTTATAGAGTATAGTATATCCTTTTCATTTTTACTAATAACAATATATAAATCTGTTGCTGGGATATGATATACTATTCCTATCTTAGAGATAAAATCATCATCTATACAGTTTGTCCCTTCGTAGTTAATAAAATTTTTATCTTTAGATGCTTGTATCAGTTTAGATAAAATAGTCTTTCTATTATTTGTTTGTACTAGATTGATTAATGTCTCTGCACAGGGGTGTTTTATGACTATCCCATCTTCACGAAATATAAATATAAAGCCACTATCATATTTTTTGATAGAGTCTATAAATTTTAGGATAATCTTAATAGATTTATCTTTATCTATATCTAGTTCATATACTATATCTACAAAAGATTCAATATATTTAGCCTTCTCTCTCAAAAAATTCTTATGTTTATTTCGAAGCTCATGCTCATATCTCTTTAGCTCTCTTTGAGTATACTGTTTATGTTTATACTTTAGTGCGAGAGATATAGAAGCACCATAAAATAGAATAATAATTAGAGGAAAAATAACTGTAATAATCAAAAGGTTCTTTGTAAAAAAAGTCTTTAGTCTCTTTAAATCCATCTACTCTCCAATATCCAAATCTTTGCACTCACCTAGGATTTTTTCATCTTTAATTTTATCACAATACTGCTTATCAGATAGTGCTACAGCTAGACATCTATTTTTTAAATCTTGATTTTCAATCATATTACAGTAACCACTATCTCTTTTTATTATACCAAAACATTCAATTTTTTTATCTTTTTTCTTAATTTCGGAGCAGTATTTTAGATTTTTTTCAGATATAGCAGTGGAGTAGTACTCTCCATCTCTCTCCTCCTCTGTAATATTTGAGTCTAAACTAATATTAAAATCTACTAACTCTCCATTGATTACTATGAGTAATAGCATCATTATTCCTATTATTTTCATTTTAAACTCCTCAAACAATGACTTCTATCTATTATATCAAAAAAAAATCACAAAATCATCATTTTTTTGAATAAAATATTAAATAAACAGAAGTAATTTAAACACTTTAACGACACTAATGTTTGATATAATAGAGCCATTTTAAAATTAAAAAGGATATGTAATGAAAAAATCAACCTTAACTATATTTGGGCTACTACTCTTGGGAACAACAATCTCTATTTTGGCAGAAGGTAATGTAGTTATAAAGGATGTTGTTAATGATACAACGATTAAAAATAGTACTATAACAAACTCATCTGTGGGTATGAGTGTCTCTGCAAATGGAGGTAATGTGAGAATTGAAAAAAATGTAAATATTAATCGTGTAAAAAATAGCACTATACAAAATTCACTAGTGGGTATTCATGCTAGAGGTGGAGAAGGGGTAGATATTAAAGATAATGTAAATATTGCAGATATTGAAAATAGTGTTTTAAATGGAGTTAATGTTGGTATAAGTGATAGTACATCTAATAAACGGATAGAGAATGAGATAGATGATTCTGATTTGGATTAAAAGTTTTTGGGACACTTTGTAGACACTTATTCGTGCTATAATTCCCTATCAAAATAATAAAGGATTACACAATGAAAAAATTAAGCTTAGTAGTAGCAGGACTCTTAATCGCAGGAACAACTTCAATATTTGCAGCAAATGAGATTGATGCTCATAGCGTAAGCAATGATACAGGGTATGCTGGTGGAGGAAGTCACCAAGGTGGAGAGGTAAATATAGATACAGTAATCAATGATACAGATGTTACAGGTGCAAGTACAATTACAGATTCAGATGTTGGTGCTAGAGTAACAGCAAATGGTGGAAAAGTCAATATTCATCAAGTTATCAACGACACCGATGTAGATAACTCAGAAGTAACTGGTGGTTCAGCAGTAGGATTAAAAGTTGTAGGTCAAGTTGGTGGTTCTGTTAATGTAGAAAAAGTTATAAATGAGACAGAGGTCAGAGATAGTACAGTCCAAAATGGTGGAGAGGTTGGAATGAGTATTGAGTAGTAATCTCATCTTTTAACTTATCTCGGTAGTTAATCTACTGAGATTCTATCTGTATCTTTTATAAAATTATTACTCTCTTCTCATTTATTCTAAAATCAAATCAGTCTATTTCCCTATATTAAGTTATTCTCTATTTAAAATTAATTTATATAGCTCTATAAAGTTTTTTAGGACACTTTATAGACACTTATTCATGCTATAATTCACCTATCAAAACAATAAAGGATTACATAATGAAAAAATTAAGTTTAGTAGTAGCAGGGCTTTTAAT
>CAZSHP010000037.1:0-17965 GCA_964606545.1 uncultured Sulfurovum sp.
ATTATAAATAATAAGAGAGTATACAGTTTAAGATGAGTGAGATAATAGCAATAGCCAACCAAAAGGGTGGGGTGGGGAAGACAACAACAGCTGTCAACCTCGCTGCATCTTTGGCAAAAAAAGGCAAAAAGGTACTACTTGTTGATGCAGACCCACAGACAAACGCGACAACAAGTTTGGGTTTTAATCGTAATGATTATGAGTATAATGTCTATCATGTGATGATAGGTATAAAAGAGGTATCTGAAGTTATCTTGAAATCAAAGGTAAAAAATCTTGATATGCTTCCTGCTAATATCGGATTGGTTGGTGTGGAGAAGGAGTTTTATAACTCTGGAAAGAGAAATAGAGAGTTGTTATTAAAAAAGGCACTTAAGCCTGTAACCAAGAAGTACAACTACATAATTATAGACTCTCCTCCTGCATTAGGTCCAATTACTATAAATGCACTAGGAGCGGCTGACTCTGTGATTATTCCAATTCAGTGTGAATTTTTTGCACTAGAGGGGTTGGCACAACTACTTAATACTATTAATCTGTTAAAAAAATCTATAAATCCAAAGCTTACAATAAAAGGTTTTTTGCCAACTATGTACTCTGGACAGAATAATCTCTCTAGGCAGGTACTTGAAGACCTTTCACATCACTTCAAAGATAAGCTCTTTACAGATAAAAAAAATCAGTTTATTATAGTTCCAAGAAATATAAAAGTAGCAGAGAGTCCGAGTTTTGGTCAGCCTGTTACAGAGTATGCGAAGAAGTCAAAGGGTGCTGTGGCATATGGAGACTTGGCAAAAAGTATTCTAAAAGGATAGAATGTGGCATTAGGTAGAGGTTTGGGTGCGATACTTGATGAGGTTGGACAGGCGTATAGCACAGAAGTGGATTTGAATGAGAACTTTAGAGAGCATATAAAAGATATAGAGCTTGAGGATATAACACCAAACCCATATCAACCAAGAAAAGAGTTTGATATGGAGAGTCTGCGTGAGTTAAGCAAATCTATTCAAAGACATGGTCTACTACAACCTATAGTTGTTATTGATAAAGGGGATGATGAGTATCTATTGGTTGCAGGTGAGAGACGGCTTAGGGCTCATAAACTTTTGGGATTGGAGACTATCAAAGCTATTATTGCAGATGTTGATATTGATGAGATAAAACTGCGAGAGTTATCTCTAATCGAGAATATCCAAAGAGAGAATCTAAATGCAATAGAGTTAGCTTACTCATATAATGAGTTGATTAAAGTATATAAGATTACTCATGATAAGCTATCTGAAGTTCTTAACAAGAGTAGGTCTCAGATTACCAATACACTTAGACTTTTGGCACTATCTAGTTATGTACAGACAAAACTGATTGAGGGTTATATCTCTCAAGGACATGCAAAAGTAATTGTAGGTTTTAATGAGAGTGAGCAGAAGAGTTTAGTTGATACCATTATTGAACAGAAATTGAGTGTTCGAGAGGCAGAGTCAATCTCCAAAAACAGAAAATCCAAAACAGGTGAAGATGATAGAAGTTTCATAAAAAATAAGATTGATTTTATTACTAATTATAAAGAGGTAATATCTAAAAAACTACCTTTTTTACACAAACTTAAAAATGATACTATTGAGATAAAGTTCAAAAATGAGCAAGAAGTTGAAGCCTTCCTTCTGATGTTAAATTAGTTTTAGTTTTATATTGACACAATTTGTAACAAGAATCACAGAATCCACCTTTATCTCTTTTATAAGCCCAAAAGAGGCTCTTTTTTAATAAACATATTACGACTTACAAGTTATAATACGCCAAATTTTTTGAGGAGTCTTAATGCTTGACCTGAACCCTGGTTTAATGTTATTTGTTCTAGTTATTTTCTTCTCTCTTCTATTTTTATTGAATCAAATGCTCTATAAACCGTTGTTGAAGTTTATGGATGATAGAGATAAATCTATTAGTGATGATTTGAAAAATGCGAAAGAGATGGCAGGAAATAGTGATGAACTAAACGCTAAAGCTGATGCTGTAATAGCTAATGCTAAGGCAGAAGCTAACGCTGTTAGAGAAAAAGCTGTAAATGAAGCTAAAGCTTTGGCAGAGAGTAAAATAGAGAGCAAAAACCAAGAGCTTGATAAAAAATATCAGACTTTTGAGGACGAACTCTCTAAAGAAAGAGCAGAGTTAGAGAAATCTCTCTTGGACTCTTTACCTCTCTTTACAGAGAGTCTAAAATCTAAAATGAGCAATTTATAAAAAGGAGATAATGAATGAAAATTAGAAATATAGTAATTGTTGCACTACTATTGGCTCCTGTAGTTGCTTTGGCTAGTGGTGCGGCGCATCATATTGACCCTGAGGCTACTCGTTATTTTAAACTAACAGGTAGAGTGGATGATTTTTGGCAGAGAGTTATTAACTTTGGTATCTTTTCAGGAATCGTATACTATCTAGCAGCTGGTCCAATAGCTGCCTTTTTCAAAGGAAGACAGGCAGATATTGCTAGTCAGCTCAAAGAGATAGAAGATAAACTACAAGCATCTAAAGATGAAGCAAAAGAGGCAGAAGCTAGACTTGTAAAGAGTGAAGCAAAAGCCAAAGAGTTGGTTGCTGATAGTAAAAAAGAGGCTAAAATCTTGGTAGAGAATATAGCTAAGAAAAACGAAGAGGCATTAGCTGTTCTCGATAGAAGTCTTGATGAGAAGATGGAGCTTGAGAGTAAAAAGATGACAAAAGATGTTATTAACAGACTTTTAACAGATGGTATCTCAAATGATGATATTGCTGTAGATGAGTCAAAAGTTGTCTCTCTAATATCTAAGAAGGTGGCATAATGGAAGAGCTAATTGCAAGACGATATGTTAATGCTCTATCTGAGGTAGCAACTTCTGAGCAAAAAGCAGAATATAGCAAAGTACTTAGTGCTATTTCAGGACTTTTTGAGGATGAAAAAATGGCAGAGAGATTGACCTCTCCACTTATAGCATCATCAGACAAAACAGCATTTGTACTAGATGGTCTCAAAGGGGTTGATAGTAATTTAGAGAATTTTATTAAGATTCTTGGTGAGAATAGTAGATTGGAGCTTATCCCTGCAATTGCTAAAACACTTAACCAAGAGTTACAAAAAGAGAGTAATAATTATGATGGAGTTGTTACTTCTAGTAATACACTATCGGATGAAGATATTGCTGATTTACAAGAGTCTCTCAAAAAATATACAGGTTCTACAATCAAATTAACACAAGTTCAATCTGATTTAGAGGGTATAAAAGTAACAGTTGAAGATTTGGGTATAGAGGTAAACTTCTCTAAACAGAGAGTTAAAGAACAATTAATAGATTTTATTACAAAATCACTATAAAAATAAACGGAAGGAGTTGCAGTGGCAAATAAGTTACAAGCAGACGAAATTAGCTCGATAATCAAAGAGAGAATTGAGAATTTTGAGGTAGGCATAGACATCAACGAAGTTGGTAAAGTAGTAGGAGTTGCAGATGGAATTACATCTGTTTATGGTCTTAATAATGTTATGGCTGGTGAGGTTGTAGAGTTTGAGACTGGTGTTAAGGGTATGGTTCTTAACCTAGAAGAGGCAAATGTTGGTATTGTTGTTTTAGGTTCTATGACAGGAATTGTAGAGGGGATGAGCGTTAAGAGAACAGGAAATCTTCTAAGAATGCCAGTAGGTGATGCTATGGTAGGTCGTGTGGTAAATCCACTTGGTGAACCAATTGATGGCAAAGGTCCAATCGAGACTACAGAGAGTAGACTTCTTGAGGATAAAGCACCAGGAATTATGGCGAGAAAATCAGTTCATGAGCCATTACAAACTGGTATCAAAGCTATTGATGCACTTGTTCCTGTGGGAAGAGGTCAAAGAGAGCTTATTATTGGAGATAGACAAACAGGTAAGACAACACTAGCGATTGATACTATTATCAACCAAAAGGGTCTTGATGTTCAGTGTATCTATGTAGCTATTGGTCAAAAGCAGTCAAATATCGCTGCAATGGTTAAAAAGCTAGAAGAGCATGGAGCTATGGAGTATACAACAATTGTTGCAGCTACTGCTGCTGACTCTGCTGCTTATCAGTTCTTGGCTCCTTATGCAGGTGTTACTTTGGCTGAGTACTATATGAACTCTAGTAGACACGCTGTTATTTTCTATGATGACTTGTCTAAACATGCTGTTGCATATAGAGAGATGTCACTAATCCTTAGAAGACCTCCAGGTAGAGAGGCTTATCCAGGGGATGTATTTTATTTACACTCAAGATTACTAGAGAGAGCTGCGAAGCTATCAGATAAGAATGGTGCAGGGAGTATTACAGCATTCCCAATTATTGAGACACAAGCAGGGGATGTTGCTGCATATATTCCTACAAATGTTATCTCTATCACAGATGGACAGATTTTCTTGGAGACTGATCTATTTAACTCAGGTGTAAGACCTGCTATTAATGTTGGTTTATCAGTATCAAGAGTTGGTGGTTCTGCTCAAATCAAAGCTACTAAACAAGTAGCAGGTACACTTAGACTAGACCTTGCAGCATTTAGAGAACTTCAAGCATTTGCACAGTTTGCTAGTGACCTTGATGAGCATAGCCAAAATCAACTTGCACGTGGTGCTAGAATGGTTGAGGTTCTTAAGCAAGGGCCATTTGTTCCAGTGCCAATTGAGAAGCAAGTTATTATGATTTTTGCAGGAAACAAAGGTTATCTTGATGCTATTCCTGCTTCTGCTGTTACTAAATTTGAAGCAGAGTTTATACCTTTTATGGATGCAAAACATGACGCTATTTTAAGCAGTATTAGAGATGAGAAAAAGATTACTGACGATAACGAGAAGGCATTGATTAAAGCACTTGATGATTTCAGCGAAACATTCTCGGCATAAGGGCTAAATTATGGCTAACTTAAAAGAGATTAAACGGAAGATTTCGAGTGTCAAAGGCACACAGAAGACTACCCGTGCAATGAAACTTGTTTCATCAGCTAAGCTAAAGAGGGCAGAAGAGGTTGCAAAACGCTCTAAAACTTATGCTGCTAAGCTTACTGAACTTTTGAGTGAGATTGCTCAAAAGATGAATAAGAGTGAGGGTGAGATAAATAATATTTTCTTTAGAGAGAATAAAAATCCCTCAACAGTTGATATTGTATTTGTGTCTGCTGATAAAGGTCTTTGTGGTGGGTTTAACTATCAGACTATCAAGCGAACAAACAAACTTATAAAAGAGTTTAAAGAGGTTGGTGCGAAGATTAGACTAAGTGGTATTGGTAAAAAAGGTATAGCTTTTTATAAGTATAATAAAATTGAGATGATAAATGAGATAGAGGGTTTAAGTGCCTCTCCTAATTATGAGGATGCCTCTAAATTTATCTCTGAATTAGTTGAAGATTTCGTTGCAGGGAAAACAGATAGAATTGTATTGGTATATAATGGTTATGTCAATATGATTACTCAAGAGATTGTAGAACAGCAACTTTTGCCAGTTGATGTATCTGTAATAACACCAAATGCTGTACCTGTATCTGAGCTTGAAGTTGAGCCAGATGATGATGACACACTTATGGATGCTTTAGTGAAAAAGTATATTGAGTACTCTATGTACTACGGATTATTAACTTCACTAGCAGGTGAACATAGTGCTAGAATGCAAGCAATGGATGCGGCAACTAAAAATGCAGGTGAGATGGTTAATAAATTAACTGTAGCCTACAACAAAGCAAGACAAGAAGCGATTACGACTGAACTCATTGAGATTATCAGTGGTATGGAATCGTTGAAATAAGAAGGAGAATATTATAATGACAGGTAAAGTAGTACAAGTACTGGGTCCAGTTGTAGATGTTGATTTTACGGATTATCTTCCAGCAATCAACGAAGCATTAGAGACAACAATTAAATTAGAAAATGGTGACCAGAGATTGGTTCTTGAAGTGGCAGCTCAACTTGGTGATAACCGTGTGCGAACAATTGCTATGGATATGAGTGAAGGTCTTGTAAGAGGTCAAGAGGTAAAAGCTACAGGTGACTCAATCAAAGTTCCAGTAGGTGAAGAGGTTCTAGGGAGAATCTTTAATGTTATCGGTGAGACTGTTGATGATAATGGACCTTTTGAAGCAAAAGAGTACAAATCAATCCATAGAGACCCACCACCATTTGAAGAGCAAAGTACAAAAACAGAAGTTTTTGAGACAGGTATCAAAGTAGTTGATCTTCTAGCTCCATATAACAAAGGTGGTAAAGTTGGACTATTTGGTGGTGCTGGTGTTGGTAAAACAGTTATTATTATGGAGCTTATTAACAATGTTGCTATGAAACATAGTGGTTATTCAGTTTTTGCTGGTGTTGGTGAGAGAACAAGAGAGGGAAATGACCTCTATTTTGAGATGGAAGAGTCAAATGTACTTGATAAAGTTGCTCTGTGTTATGGTCAGATGAGTGAACCTCCAGGAGCTAGAAACAGAATTGCTCTAACAGCTCTTACAATGGCTGAGCATTTCCGTGATGAGATGGGTCTTGATGTACTTATGTTTATCGATAATATCTTTAGATTTGCACAATCAGGTTCAGAGATGTCAGCTCTTCTTGGTCGAATTCCAAGTGCCGTTGGGTATCAACCAACACTAGCGTCTGAAATGGGTAAACTCCAAGAGAGAATTACATCAACAACAAAAGGTTCAATTACATCTGTTCAAGCTGTATATGTACCAGCAGATGACTTGACAGACCCTGCTCCTGCTTCTGTTTTTGCTCACCTTGATGCGACTACAGTACTTAACAGAAGTATTGCAGAAAAAGGTATCTATCCTGCTGTTGACCCACTAGATTCTACTAGTAGAATGCTTGACCCACAGATTCTTGGTGAAGAGCATTATCAAGTAGCAAGAGGTGTTCAGTCTATTCTTCAGAAGTACAAAGACCTTCAAGATATTATTGCAATTCTTGGTATGGATGAGCTTAGAGAAGAAGATAAAAATACTGTTGAGAGAGCAAGAAAGATTGAGAAATATCTATCTCAACCATTCCATGTTGCTGAAGTATTTACAGGAAGCCCAGGTGTATATGTTGAACTTGCTGATACTATTGCAGGATTTAAAGGTCTTATCGAAGGTAAATATGACGATATGCTCGAAGCATCATTCTACATGGTAGGTAATATGGACGAAGCTATCGCTAAAAACGAAAAGATTTTAGCGAAAAATAAATAAGTAGAAGGAGTTTATAATGAAACTCATGAAACTTGAAATTGTGACACCAGATGGTGTCATATTTGATGATGAGATTAAACAGGTAACAATACCAGGAAGTGAAGGGGAGTTTGGTGTTTTAGCAGACCATGCGGCTCTTGTTTCACTTCTCAAAGCAGGTGTTATGGTTATCGAGACTAAAGATTCAAAAGAGATTTCTGTAGCTGTCAATGGTGGCTATGTCAAAGTTGAAGAGGCAAAGACTCTATGTGTTGTTGATGGTGCTGTTGCCCTACATGCCGAGGGTACAGACCTAGCTTCTAAGATAGAAGAGGCAAAAACTCTTTTGGAAAAAGCAAAATCATCTTCTCAAGCTGATATTACCTCTGCAAAGAGTCAGGTTGATGGGATTAGTAAAAGACGATAAGAGGATAGAGCTTTAGGCTCTGTTCTTATCTACAATATATATTTATACTTCTCTCTTAAATTAAAAATATTTTCAAGTAACAATTTAGCTCTAACATCATCTCTAAATCGATTTAATATAGCCTCTGCTTCATAGAGTGTTAAAGAGTGCTGTTTGAGATATGAGACCCCCTCTATAATACAGTATGCTAGACCAATTCCATATTTTTTTATATTATGTTTTACTAATGCCCTGTGCATCTTAAGAGAGTTTTGATAAAAAGTTTCCGACTCCTCTTTTTTATTGATATTGAGATATATAATGGATAGATTGGAGAAGATATGGGCTATATTTAGACTATATTCTACAGGCTCTTTTTTTGCCAAAGCAAGATAGAGGATTAGAGATTCTCTATATCTCTCTATAGCTTTGGTATATCGCATATTTAGAGCATAACTGTTTGCTAAATCGTTTAAAATAATTGCTTTGTCGTGAGTTGGAAGCATAGAATCTCCTTGTTTAATGGTTTAACCTTATTTAATAATACAAAAAAAATATTAAAGATTTAATTAATAAAAAAACTTGCTCTCTAACTTTTTTATATCTTTGCTATAATTACTCAACTCTAATTATTTTGTAAAAAATAGTGATATATTCTAAAAATTGCTACTAAAGTTGCATTTTCTTTTTTCAATCTGTTTTATAATACTCCTACAATTAATAAAAAAAAGGATAAAGCATGTTAGTAAAACGATATGAACCATTTAATGATATACGAAAAAGTTTTGACTTAGTTAATGCAATTATTAACTCTGTGGGAGAGGCTAGAACAACCACAGAACAGGAGGTTATGAGCTTCCACCCAAAGGTGAATACTAGAGAGGGAAAAGAGGCTTATCATATTGAGATGGAGCTACCGGGGATTAAAAAAGATGCTGTGGATATAAAAGTTGATGGTAATGTTTTGACTATTTCAGGAGAGAGAACACTTCGAGAAGAGGTCAAAGAGGAGAACTACCACAAGGTAGAGAGTCGCTATGGGAAATTTTCGAGAAGTTTCACACTACCAGAGAGAGTAGATATAGAGAATATTCACGCAGAGTCAGTTGATGGGTTGTTAGAGGTGATAATACCTAAACTTCACATTGATACTTCAAGCAGAAAAATTGATATTAAATAAGGAGTCCATAATGAGCATAGCAGAAAAAAGCAAAGAGTTAGTAGAGAGTGTAGAGGAGAAAGTAGAGCAAGGTATAGACATAGTCAAAGAGACTTTGGGTAATGTAGCTAGACACCTACCTCTAGCGAATTTTGCTCGACATAGTAGTGACACTTTTGATATAGAGATAGATTTAGCAGGAGTCAAAAAAGAGGATATTGAGTTAAAAATAGAGGATGATTATCTAACTATCAATGCTATTAGAAGAGCAAAACATGAGGTAGATGAGGAGGACTATTATCTCTATGAGAGCAATATAGGTTTAATCTCTCGAAGTTTTGTTTTGCCAAAAGAGATAAATAGAGAGAAAATATCTGCTCGTTTTGAGGATGGACGACTCTATGTTTCACTTGAAAAAGAGGAGTCTCGAAAAGCGAAAACTATTACTATAAAATAGGAGAGAATTATGATAAAAAGAGTACTATCCACAGCACTATTGGCACTATTGCCCATGGGTGCTATTCACGCTGATAACAATATAACTAAACAACCATTTGAGAATCTATTTGCAAATGACCCATTTTTCCAAGATTTTCAACAGCTCCAAAGTGATATGGACAAGATCTTTGAAAATTTTCACCAAAGAGCCTTTGCTCATATGCCAAAAATAAGTATACCAAGTGGTTTTGGAAGCAGTGGATTTTCATCAACTTTTAAAACAGATGTCAATGACAAAGGTGACTACTATGAGATAGTAGCTGATTTACCTGGTATGGACAAAGCCAAAATAGATGTCAAAGCAGAGAATGGAATGTTATCTATCAATGCACAGAGTGAGACTCAAAAAGAGCAAAAAAAGGGTGATAAAATTATTCGACAAGAGAGATTTGTAGGCTCATTTCATCGTTCTATGAGTCTACCAAAAGATGCTAATGGCGATAAAATGACTACAGAGTACAAAGATGGTATTTTAAGAGTTAAAATTCCAAAAAAATAGTTAAGGATTCCATTCCAATAGGAGTTGTTTGGTGTTTTGTAAAAGTTTATCTATGCTCTTTATATAGATATTTTTTCTTTTATTTTCAATAACATCATCAGCTTCTAACTCTTTTAGATGCCTTTCTACCACATGTCTTACTGTTCCTATGAGTTTAGCAATTTCTGTTTTGGATAGATTTTGTAGTAGCTGATAGTAGTGTTTATCTTTGGGGTTTATGTTTTGTAATAGAAGTTTGGATAGTCTCTCGGATGTGCTATAGAGAGATAAGTCACTAGCCAAATTCTCTTTTTGTCGCATTTGAGAAGCTAAATATGGAAAAAAATGTCTATTAAATTGCTCATTTTTTTTAAGCCACTCACGCACTTTTATAATAGGCAGTTCCAAAAGTTCACTCTTTTCTAGCACTTCATATAGAATATCATGAGGTTGTCCATCAAGAAGTATTAGAGTGTCAAACATATCTCCATGACGATAAATAGATAGTGTTTGCTCTTTGGTAGTATCAAAGTTTAGTTGAAAGGTTTTTATCTTTCCTTTGAGAACGATATAGAAGTAGTGATGAAGTCTATCATCTACAAATGGTGTCTCTCTCTTTTTAAATATGACTATTTTCCCATATTTAAAAAATTGCTCTTCAAAGCTTTGGTCTAATTTATTGAAAATCTCTATATTATGATATTGCATATTTTTTTCAACCTTGACAAATTTTAAAGTATTATATCTTTTTTTTACTCCTATGAGGTTCTATTTTCAAAAATATTATAACTCAACTCAATTTTTAACAATAGTTAAGTATAATCCCCTCTAAAAAGGAAAAAATTATGATAAGAGAGATTGGATTGATATTAACATTTTTGACTTTGAGTCTCTATTCCCAAACCATAACACACGATTTTGAAGATGAAAATATCTCAAATTGGAAAACAAATGCCAATTGGGCGATTGATGAGGATAAAAGCTCTATGGTGCTATCTCTTCTACACGAAAATAGAGAAGAGGCTTTTAATCTATGTTATACCAGTGATATAAACTTCACAAATGGAACAATATCCACCCTATTTAGAGCCAATAGAGGCAAGATAGACCAAGGTGGTGGGCTTATGTGGCGTGTTCAAGACAATGACAACTACTATGTAGCACGATTTAATCCACTAGAGGATAATTTTCGTTTTTATATTGTAGAAAAAGGAGTTAGAAAAGAGATAGCTTCTGCCAATATAAAACTAAGAGGTGGATGGCACACTATGAAGATTGTCCAAAAAGATGATAATTTTGAGGGTTATCTTGATAACAAAAAGCTTCTAACAGTCAAAGACAATAGACTAACAAAAGGTGGAGGAGTTGGAGTTTGGACAAAAGCAGATGCTCTTAGCTCTTTTGATGATTTAGTAATAGAGATGGACAAGAGATGATAAAAGGTATACTTTTTATAATCTCTCTTCTTTTTATTGGTTGTGGTGATAATAGTAAAGGGAGCGTTACAATATATGTATCAGAAGACCAAGTATTCTCAGAACCACTACTAAAAGATTTTGAAAAAGAGACAGGAATCAAAGTAAATGCAGTCTATGACACCGAAGAGTCCAAAAGCACAGGAGTTATGAACAGACTAATAGCCGAAAAAAATAACCCCCAAGCAGACCTATATTGGGCAAATGAGCCAATCCGTGCCGAAGTTCTACGACAAAAAGGAATCCTCACCCCATACCAAAGTCCAAATGCCAAAGGGATTCCTCAAACATTCCAAGAGAAAAACCACTACTGGACAGGTTTTTCAGCAAGAGTTAGAGTAATAGTAGCCAATAACAAGTTAAAAGATAAACCAAGTTCTATCTTAGACTATATTAACCCAAAGTATAAAGACAAATCGGTAATAGCCAACCCACTATTTGGAACAACTACAGCTCATATATCAGCCCTATTTTCAGTTTGGGGAGAGAAAAAGACAAAAGAGTTCCTAAAAAATCTAAAAGCAAATAAAACAGCCATAAGCACAAGCAATGGAGAGAGTGCCGATTTTGTAGCAACAAACACCTACTCCTTTTCACTAGTAGATAGTGATGATGCCGTCTCTAGGCTAAAGCAAAAAAAAGATATAACCATCATCTACCCAGACCAAAAAGCTGATGAGGTTGGAGCTTTTGTTGTGCCTAATGCTGTTATGCTAATAGCAAACTCACCTCATCCAAAAGTAGCAAAAAAATTAATGGATTATCTACTAAGCAAGAAGAGCGAAAAAAAACTAGCCTTTGCAGATTGTGCTCAAATCCCACTACATAGTGAAGTAGATATGCCAAAAACTCTAAAACCTATAAACGAGATAAAAGTAATGAAGGTAGATTATGCCAAAGTGGCAGAAGAGATGATGCAGATTCAGGGTTATCTCAAGGAGTGGTTGAAATAGAGGATGAATTTAAATAAAAAATAGACTTAAAAAAATCATTAAATACTTATAAATTTGATGAGGTCTCTGATAATATAAATGTGATATAATTCATTTAATATAAATAGGTAAAAATGAGGACACTATGGCTAATACTTTAGAGCAGATAATCTTAAAACGCACAAAAAATTTCCGAACAGATAGGTTAACAATGTCTTTTGGAGAGATTATGAATATGTATAAAGAGGGAGAGATAAATATAAATCCTGATTTTCAACGCTCTTTTCGTTGGAATCAAGAAAAGCAAACAAACTTAATTGAATCAATACTTTTAGGGATTCCTATTCCTCCAATATTTGTTGCTGAAGATAAAAATGGAGTTTGGGAATTGGTTGATGGATTACAAAGAATTTCTACAGTACTCTCTTTTTTTGGAATTCTTGAAAATGTACCGAAAGAGAAAAATAATCTTATTTTGGGTAAAGGAAAATTAATTCCTGAATTAGAAGATATAAGTATTAAAAATATGAGTTTTAAACTAAAAATGAGAATTAAAAGAGCCTCTTTAGGTGTTGAAGTCCTTAATCCAAGTAGTGATAGCCAAATGAAATATGAACTTTTTAAACGACTAAATACAACATCTGAGGGATTAAGTGAACAAGAGATGCGTAATGCAATCTATTCTGGGGAATTCAATAGTTTTCTTAATGAATTATCTAATAATGATATTTTTGTATCATTGATGAATCCAACATATAAACAAAAAGAAAATATGTATATGTCAGAGTTAGTTTTGAGATATTTCGCATTTAAAGATTCTATTGATATGAAAGATGGTGTTAGAAGTCATTTAGATAGATATATGGAAAAAAATATTGATATGAATAATTTTGATAAAGATATTGAGAGTCAAGAGTTTATAAAAATAATAACATTTATCAATGATAATTTTGGAGCAGATATTTTTAAAGCAAAAAATGGTCATATTGCAAAGAGTTTATATGATTCTATAACCTATGTGTTGAGAGAGAAATTTGATAAATATAAAAATAATCCTAGTGATTTTATAGAAAAAGTAAATGAACTAAAAGAGGATAGAAAGTATAAAAGTATAGGTACTAAAAAAAGAGAAACACGAACTCAAGATAGAATTACTAGAGCTTTAGAGATTTTCTAAATGAACAATAGAGATTTTATAAGTAATCTTATTGAAGAGCATATTCAATGGAGAGTTACAGAGTTAGCACTTATAAAAAAGATATATTTAAAGTTGCAAACAAGAGAGGAAAAAAGATTTTTTCTTCAATCCAGTATCCCTACCATTTATGCTATTTGGGAAGGATTTGTAAAAAAAGTTTTAAAATCGCTTTTACAATATTTAGATACAAAAGAGATTCCTGCTGAAAATATAAGTGAAGAGTTATTTGTATGGTCACTTAGTGATAAAATCAGAGCCTTGAAGGATAGTGAAGATTTTAAAAAGAAAATAAAAAATTCTCAAATACTAATACAAGCATTAGGAAATGAAGTTAGATTTTCAAAATTTAAAATTGATACAAAATCAAATCTAAATGATAAAGTATTAAAAGAGTTGTGTGCTAATTTTGGATTGTTTGAAATAGAAGAGTTTTTTTCGGATGATGAACTTATTGGACTCAAAAAATTAATAGAAAAGAGAAATATTATTGCTCATGGTGGACAAAATGCTCTAGTGATTGAGAGTTTAGATGATGTTCAAAAATATATAGTTCTTGTTACAAAATTAATGGATAATTGGATTCTATTTATAGATGATTTTTTAGAGAATGAGAAATATCTTAAAGCAGTTGATACAAATGAACCAAAACAGAACCCTTAAACTATTCGCCATTACTATAGCTTTTTTACTCCTCTCCCCAATACTATATATGATAATAGAGAGCCTAAAAACAGAACAGGGCTTCTCTTTTTATCTCTATAGTAAACTCTTAGATATAGAGATATGGCATAGTTTTAGAGAGTCTCTATATCTAGCTTTTTTAGTAGCTATCTCTACAACTATAATAGGCATATCTCTTGCTATCTTATTAGGAAAAACAACACTCAGATTTACAAACTTTTTTCTACTTATATTTATAATTCCCTTGCTTATCCCTCCATATATTCTTGCCTACTCTTGGTTTGAGCTTATTGGTAGAGATGAGCTTCTATTTAGTTTTTGGGGAGTGGCTTTTATACTTTTTTGGGTCTATTTACCTATTCCTATACTTTTGGGTAAGCTTTTTTTAGAGCAGATAGAGCCAAAATTAGAGGAGTCTGCTCTACTTTTCTCCAATTGGTGGGGGGTTTTGAGATATATTACTCTTCCTCTGATAGCTCCTGCTATAGTTTTCTCTTTTCTATTGGTTTTTATCTTGGCATTTGGTGAGTTTAGTGTGGCTAATTTCTTTAGATACCCTCTATTTCCTATGGAGAGTTTTACTCAATTTTCTGCATTTTATGATTTTAAAATGGCAACTGTAACAGCTATGCCAATGGTAGTTATTGCTCTTGTTATTTTGATAATAGAGTCTCTTTTTTTCTCCAATAATGCGTTTAAATTTAAGAGCGAAACCAAGATAAAAAAGATAGAGTTAGGTAGAGCCAAAACCTCTTTTCTATTTTCTATTTCTGTCTTGATACTATTTATAATTTTACCACTAGCTACACTAATAGTAAAAACCGATATTAATAGCTTTTTTATAGCATTAGAAAAGGGTTATAAACCTCTAATAAGAAGTCTAATTTATGCCTCTATTGGAGGTATTTTATTAACAGTTTTTGGTTTTTTGGGTGCATATATGATAGGAAAATTTTGGAGGGGCTTTGAGTCAATACTTCTCTTTAGCTTTATTATTCCCTCTTCAGTTATTGGAATAGGATTAATACTTTTTTGGAATAGACCCTATACCAATTTTGTCTATACCACGCCACTTATTATAATATTGGGTTATTTTGCAAAATATCTATTTTTAACAACTAAAATCATAGAGGTAAAACTATCTCAAATTCCAAAATCACTAATAGAATCAGCCCAACTTACAGGTGCTTCATGGTGGAGAGTAGTTTGGAGTATTATTTTGCCATTGAGCAGAAAATCTCTAATTATCGCTTGGATTATTGGGTTTATATTCTCTCTAAGAGAGACGACTATTACAATGTTGGTTTACCCAGCAGGAAGTGATACTCTGCCACTCTATATCTTTACACAGATGGCAAATGGAGAGCCTGAAATTATCGCTTCGCTCTCTCTTGTTATGGTTGGGGTTGTTTTGATTTTTTTGGGTGGGTATTTTCTAATCCATACTTATTGAGAAAATATGAGATACTTTTTTGGCAGAAGATAAAAAATATGTTTGGTCAAGTTGCCCAAGAAAATCAGCACCTATTTTTTATGCTATAATCCTCAAAAGAAAATTTACAAAGAGGCATCTAATCAAAAAAGGAAAAAAAGATGAAAAAGATACCATATGGCATAAGTGATTTTAAACTCTTAAAAACAGAAGATTATTTTTTTATAGACAAGACGGACTATATCCCCAAAATAGAGAATCATACTAGTAGATATTTGATGTTTCTGCGTCCAAGAAGGTTTGGAAAATCGCTATTAATTGCTATTTTGGAAGCTTATTATGATATTGGTTTCAAAGATGAGTTTGAAGCAATTTTCAAAGATACTTATATCATAAATAATAAAACTAAAGAAGCAAGTAGCTATATGATTTTGAGGTTTGATTTTAGTGCTATTGATATATATGATGTGGAGGAGAGTTTTAGATATGATTTGCAACTGACTCTAAAAAGATTCGTTAGAAGATATAACTTAGATATTCAATTTGGAAGTGACAATCCCATCTCTATGTTTAAAAATATATTTGATTATATTCTTGATAATCACCTAAATCTTTATATTTTAATAGATGAGTATGATAACTTTGCAAATAGACTTTTTCTAAAAAATAGAGAGGATTATTTAGATATAGTAACTCAAAAAACAGCCCCATTCAAACAGTTTTTTACAACCCTAAAAGCAGGAGCATCGGGGAATAATGCACCTATTAAGCGAATGTTTATCACAGGTGTTACTCCTATGACTATGTATGACGTGACAAGTGGATTTAATATTGGTAGAAATATCTCTCTTGATACTGAATTTCATAATATGATTGGATTAAATAGTCGTGAATTGGATAATGCGTTACAAGAGTATAATCTAAAAGACAAAGTAGATAAGAGTCTGTTAGAGGAGTGGTATAACCACTATATATTTAGTGAAAAAGCAATTGAGCCTATCTATAATACCGATATGATACTCTATTTTATAGATGAGTTTATTAAACATTATGAACTTCCAAGAGAGATGATAGACATAAATGTGCGAAGTGATTACTCTAAATTAAAAAGTATAATCTATACTAATAAAAAGCTAAATGGAAACTTCAAAACTTTGCAAACTCTTATCGGTGGAGAGAGTATATCTATCTCTAATTTGATTCAAGATTTTAGTGCTTTGAATCTGCACAAAGAGGAGAATTTTAAATCTTTTATGTTCTATTTGGGTTTGGTAACTATCAAGGATAGAGGTTTTGATTTGAATCTAAAAATTCCTAATGAGACAGTCAAGAGAATAGATATAGACTTTTTGGCAAGTGCATTAGAGTTAGAAAAGATTTTTGAAATTAATATTACTACACTGCAAACACATCTAAAAGCCTTTGCTCTACATGGAGATTTGGAAGTTTTTAGATATTTGGCATTGATGATAAAAGAGAATACAGGGATTAGAGATTATATTTATACCGAACAGACAGTAAAATCTATGTATTTAGCTTATTTGTCGCTTACTCCATACTATATTATTAAAAGTGAAGAGGAGTTAAACAAAGGGTTTGCCGATATTTTTTTAAAGCCTTTTAATCCTTATATCAAATTTGTGGGACTTGTAGAGTTTAAATATATAAAAAGGTCACAAGTACCTACAAAAGAGCTAATAGATGTATTGGTTGAGAATGCCAAAAATCAACTAGAGAGATATAAACTAGATGAGTTAGTGCAAAATTATCTAAAAGATGGGCTTAAATTACAAATGCTTGTTATTGTCTTTTGGGGGTGGGAAATGGTTTATTGTGAAGAGTACAAAAATTAGGGAAAAATTTTAAATTAGCAAATTTTACTTAAAAAAACACTATTTTTCAAATTTTCAACTCTCAAAAATCAAAAAAAAAGCTAATTTTTAAAAAAAACCCTTTATTATAATAAGAAAAAAACTCTAATTTAGTTTGACTCTGTTGAAATCAGTCACCCGAGTGCGTTCAGAAGTTTCTCTAATTGTATATGTTATTTTTTTACTTTGGATTTCTCTTTCTCTTTTTTTCTCTGCGAGAGCAAAAGGTGAGTATCATTGTAGAGCAGAGATTTGAAGTTGAAACGCGTTCTGCCCAGAGACAGAACTGTGGTTATCACCGCTTTCGCTTTCGACCCATCGCATCACGGGATTGTTGGGGAACTGCTTCCCAAAATCCAATAGTCTCAATAGGACGGAGACCCTTATCCTACATAAACCTTTCGGTCACAACTACTATTCTTCTTCAAGTCCCAAAATCTAACACTATCTATCTCGGCATATTTGACTCTCCAGTCACAGTTACCAATCTATTTTCCTCTCTTTTGGCATATCCAAATGGATTTGGACTTAGCCAAAAGAGCGACACACAATATTTCTCTAAAACTTTGGACTCTTCTACTGGTAGATTATTGCACTACTTCCCTGAAGGATACTCGATTCAAATAGTCCAAAGAAGACATATTATGGAAGAT